>JABMQA010001430.1 GCA_013203545.1 Bacteroidota bacterium | reverse complement strand
CGCTTCTTGGCGTACCAAAGACGCCAAGGCGCAAAGTTCTAAACTGTTGCATCTTAATGATTTAGATTTCTCCCTGCGTTCGAAATGACCGAGACACGAGGGTAATGAGACAGCCCCAACCGAACTAAAACCTGAGGCTAAAAACACTTCCCGGTTCATTTCTCATAACAGATATCGACCCCTTGTGAAGCCGCATAATATGACGTGACAAACTCAACCCGATCCCGGCGCCGCTCTCTTTTGTGGTGAAAAACGGGATAAAAATTTCATGGATTTGCTCTTCAGGAATACCACATCCGTTGTCCGATATTTTGATTGTAACTCGTTTTTCATCGTCCAACCCTGCAGTGATCCTGATTTTTGGATATTCAACCGAATCAACTGCCTCAACGGCATTTTTAATCAGATTGATCATCACCTGTTCCAACAACTTCCGGTCGCCGTCAAGAGACAAACCATCCGGATCGATACTTATTTTGCCATCAATTCCTTTCTGCAGCATTTCATTCGCGAAAAGCATAAGCGACTCCCTTACCATCTGTTTCACCGAAAATGTCTGGATGTTCAGCCGCGTAATTTGAGAAAACTTCCTGTAATTTTCCACAAAGGATTTCAAACCGTTGCTTCGTCTTTCTATCAAACCAATATTATCGATGGTATCGTGAACAAAATTTTCGTTGATTTCGTTTGCAGCGATAACCTGCCCCTGCGGTAACCAGCCTCTTTTGATGGCCTCTGTTATAGTGATGATGGGGGTGATCGAATTCATGATCTCATGGTTGATCACACGGATGAGCTTTTGCATGGATTCAATTTCATATTCCTCCATTTCATTCCGTACATCCTGCACATTCGCCAGCTTGTATTCAACTCCCTCCACCCTGAAAACAGATATGCCAATCCGGATGATTTTATATGCATTTCCGCTTACAAACCTGATGACCTCGCTGTCGCCGGGACGGATCAACATCAGCTTCTGTGTAAGCAGCCTGCTAATCCGGTCCAGTTCATGGATGTTCCTGACGTTGCCACATTCCAGGATCATAATCGCCAGGTTGTTAATTCTATTTATCTTCCCATCCTCGAGAAAAATAATCATCCCTGAACCTGCATTTTCGAAAACAAATTCCATAAACCTGAACTGTTTCTCCTTTTCTACCCTTGCCTTTCGCAGCAAGTCGCTGGTTTCGTTAAGAACTTGTGATAATGATGATGATGACGCGCTGATATCCTTATCCTCGGAAAATCTGTAAAACGAATATTCATCACGCAGCGAAACAAAAAAACCGGCCATTGCCCTGTTGGTTTTATTAACATGGTAAATCAGCGCATAAACCTGCAATAGGAGCAGGATCACAATCACAATGTAAGTGTAGATTTTCTGGGATGACGGGATGGTGTAGGCAAGCCACAGGCAGGTTAAAAAAATGGCAATAATGCGAATAACTATGATGGTGAAGAATTTTTTAGATACCATGTTTCTGAATTTTGGAATACAATGTGGTTCTTGATATCTCAAGCATTTTTGCGGCCTGGCTCAAATTATTGTTTGCCAGTTTCAGTGCCCTGTTGATGGTTTCCTTTTCCAGATCGTATAAACTAAGGGTATCTGTTGAAGCTGCCGGTTTATCTTCCGTCATCTGCTCATTAATAAACGAATCCCTTACATATCCGCCTTCCGACAGTATCACCGCCTTTTCGACGGTATGTTTAAGCTCCCTGACATTTCCGGGCCAGTTATGCTTTTCATATATTTCAATAAGCCGGGGGTCCATTTTAATTGTGGGCTTCCTGTATTTTTGTCTGAACGATTCAAAAAAATGATTTATGAGGGTTTCAATATCTCCTTTTCTTTCTCTTAGTGGAGGAACATGGATCCGTATGGTATTGATCCGGTAAAGCAGGTCCTCCCTGAATGCACCCGACCTGACAATTTCGCTGATATCAACGTTTGTGGCCGAAATCAACCTGATATCAATGGGAATTTCCTTTATGGAGCCTACCTTTACCATTGTTCTGTTTTGAAGAACCGAAAGCAGCCTGGTTTGCAGATGTGGCGCAAGGTTGGTCACTTCATCAAGGAATAGTGTGCCGTGGTTTGCCATTTCAAACCTGCCGGTTTTATCCGATTTTGCATCCGTAAATGAGCCCATGATGTGCCCGAAAAGTTCGCTTTCAAATAAGGAATCTGTTATGGTCCCCAGATCTACTTTCACAAAGATGTTGTCGGAGCGCAATGATTTTTTGTGGATTTCGCGGGCGACAAGCTCCTTGCCCGTACCATGCTCACCTGTGATCAGGATGTTGGCGTCGGTTCCGGCAACCTTGTCGATAACCCTGATGAGTTCTGTCATTTTTACCGAATGGTAGATGAGTGGGTCGAATTGCATATCGAGCTCATCCCTTAACATTTTCTGCTGCGATTTGAGTGCATTTACCTCCTGTTTGGATTTACTTAGCTTAACTGCTGCCTTCAGGGTTGAGATTAATTTCTGTGGTTCCCAGGGTTTGACTACGAAATCCGTACCTCCGGTCTTCATGGCTTCAACGGCCAGCTCAATATCGGCATACGCAGTGATCAACACAACCACAGCATCGGGGTTGATCCTTACGATGGCCCTGGTCCAATCCAGCCCTTCCCTTCCTGTCCTTGCTCCGGCTTTGAAGTTCATATCCAGTACGATGACATCATAATCACCCTTCCTGATCATCTCAGGCAATTTGTCCGGCTTCTCAATCGTATCGATGCTTTCGAAATCAAATTTTAACAATTGCCGTAACGATTGCAGGATATCCGGATTATCATCTACTACGAGTATTTTTCCTGACTTGTTTTGCATTTTTTCTTTTCAGACAGATTCATTCATTGAGAAGCTTTTTCATAATGTTAGAAAACCCATTAATTGTTATTGTTTCAATTCTTGCAATAAAATTTAAAAGAAACTCATGATTTTTGTAAACGGTTTGGCAATAAACAGTGTAGATTTTATTGCACATCACCCTCAGACTAAAACCTAGGTATATCTATAATTCATGTTTTCAATTTTATTACTTCACTTTGCATTGCTTATGAGCCTATTTTACGGCCATGAACTTCCTATTCTTAAATAAACTTCACTTCAACTCTATTGCTTTTAAATTCATAGAGTACACTTTCCTTAATTCAACTTTCTTGCAGTGCAAAAGTTTTTGGTCAAAAATTACAACGTTTTTACCGCATGGCTGTAAAGAGCTATTAAATCGAATTCCACTTGCCCCAGTAAAGACCTTTATAAATTCACAAATGAATTGAGTTGGTATATATTCAATTTCAGTATCATACCTTCTCATTGGTTTTGAAAGGTCTCTGCTAATCCTTTCTTTTAATAGTCTTGACTTTATAGTTTCGTTTATTTTGGTTGGTTGAAAGAGGAGTGTGTCTTCGGTAAAATCTACAATTTTCACAGAACTGAATTCTTCTTTTAAATGAAAAGTAGCAATACTTAATTCATCCAAATACGAGGCACGCACTTCATAAAGAACTGTTTCTGGATTATCGCAAAGATACAAGTAAGGTATCCCTAATGGATTAGCTCTACCACCACTTACAAGATGTGGCAGTGGGCTCATCATTTCCTCCGATTTGTAGGCTTTAAGACCACTCTGATGATGTACTCTTGCGCGAAACAATTTATCACTCGGCTTTAACTCGAATTGAGTATTAAAGAAGCCATCCCACCCTAATTCTTCTAAGTAAACAATATCAGAAATAAATCTTCTGGAACATTTCAATTCTTCTTTTAATACTTCCCAATGCATAAAATTCTCAAGAATATCTTCGTTATAGTCAACAAGGTCTTCTGGACTTGAAATATCTGTTGAAAGCTTTGGCAATATATCATTAAGGATTTTGGTTGCTATACTAAGAGAGGTGAAAAACCCCAAATTACTATGAATTTTTGTTTTTAAAGACACTCCCTTATTAACTGTACGAAAATTTTCAATCAATTCCTGGAAGAAGTCAAGTAACTCATTTATGTCGATAAGAGGGACGTTACTGGAATCACAAACCTTGCAATCTCCAATTCTTTTAGAGGATATTAGAAATCCTTTCAGTTCTTCATCAGCAAAGCAGTTGGGGCAAACTTCCATACCTACAATTTATTTCTTAAATACTCACTGACAAATAAAAGGTGATTTTTAATGGATATTTTTTTTACTGTGCCCAAACCTGGATAATGCTCTTCATCAAAATAATTTTCTAACTCCTGAATTGCAGAGTTTGTAAGATGATTTGCTCTGCAATACGCTACAGCTTTTCCTGCAGCTTCAGCGAATTTTCCTTGTACGTTTGCAATAGAATCATTACTATCTGAAGTGAAATGTCTAATCCAAATTTGATTTTGACTATTTAAATATGTAAAGTGTATAACAACTGCTCTAGGTGTGCTACCTCCATCGCTGTATTCACTTGGTAAAACAGTATAATCAGAGAAACCTTTAAACCCTTCATCCTCATAATAAAGGTGCTCCTCAGAAAACCTGTGCTCATCAATATCGAGGAAATCACTATTGCGTGCTTGTTTTACAAAAAGATCATCTAATCGGATGAGAGTCTTGTTTAGCCCTCTTAGAAATCTATCTAAAGCCCTATTTCTTCCAGGATCTTTTAAATTTATAGCACTGATTTCTGCTGACTTTATTAAGTCTCTAAAATTAATATCATCCGCATTTACATCATTTTGACAGATTAACATACAGTTGTTCAAAGTGTAATTTGCTATACTTTGACGGATATAATTTGCATTATTGCGGTAATGAAAAGCTGGTTGTATGATTGCTTCATCAAGTTTTGCAATATAATCTAAATAATGAGTGTTATCTCCAGCCAACTCTCCCACAGATGGATTTACTATTAAATAAGCAAGTTGTTGATGTTCTTGAAAAACTCTATATGCTATATTCAGGTTGTTTTGAGTTTCTTTAACGGGTTCTATTATTGGCAGAATATAATTTTGTGTAATTCTTTCATCTGCTAATTCACGTAATGCTATAAGTTCAAACTGCCTAGCTCTTAAATAAGGGTAATACATATTTCAAGCATTTAGTGGTGATTTAAGGTTTTGAATCATATCTTTCATTTCAGCTTTACTAAATTTAAGTGCTAAACTTAATTGATTAAATTCCTTGTAATATCGATTTGACATCACATTTTCAATATCTCTATTTTTCATTTGTTCGATGAAATGTTTGTTTAATTCTTGACTTGGAATTTGTTTAATAAGTTCACTACACTTATGGAACTGATTAAAACTTGTCATTTCTGGCAGATAATCATAATGTTTTTTTACAATAGCTTTATATTCATTTGTGTGAAGAATATGCATAATAGTATCAACATCAATCTCTGAGTTACTTAATGCTTTTCGTTGAAGGATAAACTTTTGCACTTGATTTCCGTTAAAAGTTATTATACCGACACTACAATCATATTTTTTATATAAATGGAGCTTTGTCTCAGGTATTATGAGAAATATTTGATTAAATACTTTTCGATAGTTTTCAAGTTGCAATTCCAAACGGCTATCGGAGTCATATTCAGTTTTTATCTCAAATACCTTGGAATTACCGTTAAATATAACTAAGTCTGCAATTGAATTGCCAACCCGATATTCATTAAAGACTTTTGAATTAGTCTGTCCTATTTCCTTAATTAGCCATTCAGTTAAAAATGTGTTTTTAAACACATACTCGTTTTGATAATATTTTTCCAAAATACTATATACATACTTCAAATAGTCTAAATAAGTATTGTCAGGTGAATTTTTCCAATGTCCATCATACCTATCAATTTTACAATTTATTGAAAAAAAGTCATTTCTCATCCAAGATTGTGCTTCACCTCTTGAAAATAAGGATGAGTAATCACGCAATTGATTTTGACTGTATGATGTATTAATCTGCATGACGTTTAATTAATTCTTTGATACAAAATTACAAAAATAGCTTTTTTCCAATGCATTTGGTTTTTATATTCTTTTGAGATTTGTCTTTCTATCAGGCCTCATAGCATTTGCGGTATCTATCGTATAAAAATACAACAATTGTTCAGAATCCGTCGGTTTATGTATATTTTTGAACAGCAAAGCTGACAAATAAAAGCGGAGTGATTTCTATTAGATTGGCTTATTGATATTTATGAATTGCGGCACATGATTTGGCAGTGCGGTTGGTAAAATAAACACAATGATCAGGAATATTCTCACAGTTGTTATACGTAACCTCAGGAAATCAGGTATCATCGGGCTGATAAATATATTTGGATTATCCATAGGTATTGCCTGTGCCATCATCGTTTTTTTATACGTAAGGTTCGAAACAGGTTATGATAAACATTTCAACGATTTCGAGCGAATTTACCGTATCAGGGCTGTCATACACTCAGCCGAAATGGACTATGAACGAATAATGGGTTCAACTATGATCCCACAAACACTCCGATCCGACTACCCACAGGTGGAATATGCCATCCGGCTGCGCCGGAACAGTAACACGCCCATAAAATATGGCGATCAAAAAATCAACCTCGAATATTCCTTCAGGGCTGAACCGGATTTCTTTCAGATTTTTAATGTGGAATTTATTGCAGGTTCCGGAAACCTTTCGTTAAGCAGACCTAATACTGCCGCCATCACCGAAAAACTGGCTAAAAAACTCTTTGGGGATCTGGATCCCATTGGGAAAATTGTTACCAACGACTCCTCAAATTACCAGGTAACAGCAGTAATTTCCGACTGGCCGGCCAATACGCATTTTAGTCCGCAAGTGATATTTTCGTGGGAACCTGGAAGAACCGACTGGTTTGAAAATGAATGGGGAGGCGTTTCCACCTGTTACATTAAATTAAAGGAAAACGTTGACGCCCGGAAATTTGACGAGGAAATCCGGAATATTGAGGAAAAATATAGTCCGGATCAAACAAGCGATGAAAAGGTAAACAGGACCGTATTGCATTTTCTTCAACCCTTAACCGACATCCATTTGAGATCGAATTACATTGGCGAATTTCAAACGCCCGGCAGTTTGATGAATTTGCGGATTTTGGTTGCGATTGGAATACTTGTGCTACTCATTGCCTGTGTGAATTATATGAACCTGGTTACTGCAAAGTTCATGACCAGGGCACGTGAAATCGGGATCCGCAAAACAGTAGGCGCCACCAGGCAGAACCTGATATTCCAGTTTCTGCTCGAGTCGTTTCTGTTTGTGTTTATTGCACATATCATTGCCATGTTCATTATTGAGTTTTCGCTGCCGGAATTAAATACCATGCTTAACCTGAACCTCTCAGTAAATTATCAGGATAGCCTTTTGGTTCCGGCCATTGTCTTATTAATCCTGGTTACAACACTTGTTTCGGGCTCCTACCCGGCGTTTTTTCTTTCATCATATAAGGCGATATCTGTCCTGAAAGGCAAAGTCACTTCCGGGAGATCATCCTGGGCCACGAGAAAGATCCTTGTGATCTTCCAGTTTACCATCTCCATAATGCTGATCATCGGGGTGATCACCACCTACTACCAGGTGAATTTTATGAAAAACTACCCCCTTGGATTTGATAAGGAACAAAAACTCGTTTTACGTTTTCCGCGAAATAAGGTTCAACCCAATGCGTATAAATCCATAAAAACGCAATTCTTGCAAAACCCAATCGTAAAGAACTGTTGTTTCACCTCATCCATTCCGGGCGAATGGAATTATGGCTGGCGGACTTACCTTCCCGGTGAAGAGTATATCCGTACTTTCCTTGTAAATTATTACCAGGTAGATGAGGACTTTGCACCGGTTTTCGGACTCGAAATGGTGGCCGGCGAGGATCTGTTCGATGATAATATGAACGACAGCACTATGAAACTCATCATCAACGAGGAGGCCGTGAAAACCATTGGCTGGGCCAGTCCCGAAGATGCCATCGGGAAAAATATATGGTCCCGGAGCAGGGTGATTGTCGGGGTTTTCAAAGATTTCCATTTCGAAGGGCTCCAGACAAAGATCGAACCCATGGGGATTTTCAGGATGGATGAGGATTATAAGTTGTTGATCATCGATCTGGATACCCGAAATGTAGGGGCAGCCCTCGAAGGGATCGAAAAAATTTATTCCGGTATTATGCCCGAATATCCCTTCGACTATTTCTTTATGGATGATAACTTTAACAAGCAATACAGGACTGAGGAAATGTTGGGGAAATTTATTACGATCCTTGCCTTCCTGGGAATCGTCATAGCCTGTCTTGGTTTGCTGGGGCTGGCATCATTTATGACACAACAGCGAACAAAAGAAACCGGAATAAGAAAAGTCAATGGTGCCACCGAGACAGATATCATTAAACTCTTTTCGGGCGCTTTCATCAAATGGATATTGATAGCAAACCTGATAGCCTGGCCTGTTTCATTCATCATTCTTAATAACTGGCTTCAGAATTTTGCCTACCGTGTGGGCTTGCAATGGTGGATATTTGCCCTGGCTGGCGCTGTATCTGTGGTTCTGACACTTTCAACAGTCACTTATCAGGCAATGAGGGCTGCAAGAGCCAACCCTGTGGATGCGATAAAGTATGAGTGATAAAATTGTAAGTTTGGAGGTGACAAACAAAAGAAGGGCGAATGCGCACCGGCATTTACAGAATGGAATATTCAAGCCTGATATCAAAAACAGTCTGTCTTTAGAATTTTTGTAACTTCGCCTTCAATTAACCAAAACATTTTAGCTATGAGAATTGCCTATTATGAGCCGCTTAAACGCGGATGGGACCGTATGGAGCAGGCTTTGTTCCATCCTTTCGACATCAACAAATGGTTTACAATCGGTTTTACTGCTTTCCTTGCCGGCCTCGCCGATTTCCACGGAGGCGGAAACGGGAACAACAGAGGTTATGGCCGAAGCCACATGGATTGGGATGATTTTGCGGATTTTCCTATTACCGCATGGGATTGGTTAATGAGCCATCCATTCTGGTTTGGGCTTATTATTTTTGGTATTGTTTTTCTGTTTGCACTTAGTATTGTCTTTACCTGGTTGAGCTCAAGAGGGAAATTTATGTTTCTTCACAATGTGATCCATGATAAGGCTGAAGTAAAAAAGCCCTGGTATGAATTCCGCCATGAAGG
>JABMQA010001429.1 GCA_013203545.1 Bacteroidota bacterium | reverse complement strand
GCTTCCTGTATTTTGTTTTCCTTGGCTGTAACATTATAGTAAAATTATTTTGTTATTCAGTATGGTATTTCAGTTATTTTCTTTCCCTTTGACGTGGCCTTGGCCTACGCCCGCCTCCACCGCCCGGGGCGGCACCTGCCCCTTTCGATTTCTTATCAGCACCTGACATTGGTACGAGTTCAGGTTTGCCAAATATTTCACCTTTACAAATCCAAACTTTAATTCCAATTCTGCCATAGGTAGTGTGTGCTTCTGTCTTGGCGTAGTCGATATCGGCACGAAGTGTATGCAATGGTGTCCTACCTTCTTTATACATCTCGTTTCTTGCCATCTCGGCACCACCCAGCCTTCCTGAAATCAATACCTTTATTCCTTCAGCACCAATACGCATCGTAGATGCTATCGAAGTTTTTATGGCCCTTCTGAAAGATATCCTTCCTTCGATCTGACGTGCAATGGTGTTGGCTACCAGTACCGCATCCAGTTCAGGACGTTTAATCTCAGAAATATTGATCTGTATCTCTTTCCCTGTAATCTTTTTCAGCTCTTCCTTCAGCCTGTCGACTTCCTGACCGCCTTTTCCGATGATGATTCCCGGCCGTGCTGTCATGATTGTAATTGTAACTAACTTTAAAGTTCGCTCGATTACAATTTTAGATATGCCTGCCTTCGAAAGCCTTGCATGTAAATATTTTCTGATCTTATCGTCTTCAACCAGTTTGGCTGCGAAATTTTTTCCGCCGTACCAGTTTGAGTCCCAACCTTTGATTACTCCTAACCTCAGACCTATTGGATTAGTTTTTTGTCCCATTCGGTTTCGAAATATTTGTTTATAGATATTATTCTTTTACAATTCTGTTGACTATTTTTTTACTTCAGCAAACTCTTTTCTGCTACCCAAAACCAGTGTAATATGGTTTGAACGTTTCCTGATCCGGTGGGCACGACCCTGAGGGGCTGGTCTGATTCGCTTGAGTTGCCTGGCGCTATCAACCATAACTGATTTGACATACAGGTTGGTTTCTTCCATTCTTTCACCCTCATTTTTCACCTGCCAGTTGGCAACTGCTGAAAGGACGAGTTTATACAATCTGCCGGCAGCTTCTTTTGGAGTGAGCTTTAAGATACTCAGGGCCAACTCAACATCTTTCCCTCTGATCAACTCGGCCACAAGCCTCATCTTTCTGGGTGAAGTTGGACAATTGTTCAGCTTGGCAATGTACAATGTTTTCATTGCCTCTTTTCTTTCTTCGGCTTTTAAATGTTTACGTGCTCCCATGGTTTATTCTAATTTTTGCCTTTATCTTTTACTGCCAGCATGACCTCTAAATTGCCTTGTTGGTGCAAACTCACCTAACTTGTGACCTACAATATTTTCTGTAACATAAACCGGAATGAATTTATTCCCGTTATGTACCGCTATTGTCAGGCCTACAAAATCAGGTGAAATCATTGAAGCCCTTGACCAGGTTTTGATAACAGTTTTCTTGTTCGAAGCCTGGTTTTCGAGAACTTTCTTTTCAAGCTTGAAATGAATATATGGTCCTTTTTTAAGCGAACGACTCATTTTATCTTAGATTTACTAATTATTTTTTCCTTCTTTCGATGATATATTTACTTGATGCCTTTTTCTTGGATCTGGTTTTGTATCCTTTTGCGGGCAAGCCTTTTCTTGATCTTGGCAATCCGCCGGATGCCCTTCCTTCACCACCACCCATTGGGTGATCAACAGGGTTCATTACTACACCCCTTACCCTTGGCCGCCTTCCAAGCCATCTGCTACGTCCGGCTTTACCAGATATTTCCTGGCTATGATCCCCATTGGATACGGTTCCGATCGTTGCCTTGCATTTCTGCAAGATCATGCGGGTTTCACCCGAAGGAAGTTTGATCACTGCAAATTTCCCGTCCCTCGACATCAATTGTGCATACGACCCTGCGCTCCTTGCCATTTTAGCTCCTTGTCCCGGGCGAAGTTCTATATTGTGAATCAATGTACCAAATGGAATCTCACTCAGATAAAGTGTATTTCCTACATCAGGGCTTGAACCTTTGCCTGACACAATGGTTTGTCCAACCTTAATTCCGTTTGGGGCAATGATGTATTTTTTCTCACCATCTTCGTATTGCACCAGTGCTATACGGGCACTTCTGTTGGGATCATACTCAACCGTAAGAACATTTGCCGGAATTCCTTCTTTATCACGTTTGAAATCGATAATTCTGTAATTCCGCTTATGACCCCCACCCAAATAGCGCATGGTCATCTTACCCTGGTTGTTTCTACCACCGGATTTCTTATTCGGCTCCAGCAAACTCTTTTCCGGTTTGCTGGTAGTAATATCATCAAAAGCACTAATTACCTTAAAGCGCTGACTGGATGTTGTCGGTTTGAATTTTTTTAAAGCCATCTATCTTAAATATTGCTGTAAAAATCAATTGTTTCACCATCGGCTAATGTTACAATAGCCTTCTTAAATGAATTTGTTCTTCCGCTAATCACACCTCCCTTGGTAAATCTAGATTTGTTTTTACCAGAATACCTGATGGTATTTACTGCCTTGACGTCAACTCCGTAGAGCTCTTCAATTGCCTCTTTTATTTGCAATTTGTTAGCTTCCCGGTGTACAATAAAGCCATACCTATGTAATTTTTCACCTAGATCTGTCATTTTTTCAGTAATGATCGGCTTAATCAAAATATTCATTATACTTCCTTTTTGAAATTTCTGTACTCTACCACTTAATTCCTGAACATGTCGTTGATATCTTCGAGCGAACTTTCCACTATAAGTATCTGCTTCGCTTTCATAACATCGTAGGTATTGATACTCTTTGAATTCAGGTATAAAACTTCCTCTACATTTCTGGCCGACAGGTAAACATTCTGGTCGGTTCCCCGCATTACGAGTAAAGTTTTTGTTCCGGTTAATTCAAAGCTTTTCATTACTTCAACAAAATTTTTTGTTTTTGGGGTTTCAAATGTAAAATCCTCTATCACAGTAATTTTGTTTTCGGCTGCTTTGTAGGAAAGCGCTGACTTACGGGCCAATCGCTTTAGTTTTTTATTCAGCTTAAAGCTATAATCCCTTGGCCTGGGGCCGAAGGTTCTTCCACCACCTCTAAATATGGGGTTCTTAATATCCCCTGCCCTGGCTGTACCTGTTCCTTTTTGCCGTTTGATCTTTCGTGTACTTCCGGCAACTTCACCTCTCTCTTTGGCTTTATGCGTTCCCTGTCGTTTGTTAGCCAGAATCTGCTTCACATCAAGGTAAATGGCATGATCATTCGGACTCACTCCGAAAATGGATTCGTCAAGATTAACCGTACGGTCAGTCTTTTCTCCGTTAATTTTATATACTGTTAGCTCCATCGTTCTACAATTACATATGATCCATTAGGTCCTGGAACTGATCCTTTAACAACTATAATATTCTTTTCGGGGTAAATTTTTAGCACCTTAAGGTTAATCATTTTAACCCTGGTGTTACCCATATGTCCGGCCATCCGCATTCCTTTAAAAACCCTTGAAGGCCACGATGATGCGCCAATCGAACCCGGCGCCCTGAGCCTGTTGTGCTGACCGTGGGTGGCATCGCCTACACCCTTGAAACCATGACGTTTTACAACACCCTGAAATCCTTTACCTTTGGTCGTGCCAACTACATCAATAAATTCGCCCTCAATGAAAACACTTACGTCAACCACATCGCCAAATTTCTTTTGATGTCCGACTTCAAACCTGGTAAATTCCTTGATAACTTTTTTTGGTGTAACCCCGGCTTTTTGAAAATGCCCCTTCATTGCCTTTGTTGTATGTTTATCCTTGCGGTCATCATATGAAAGCTGAATGGCTTCATAACCATCAACCTCTTTGGTTTTCACCTGGGTAACCACACATGGCCCAGCTTCGATGACAGTACATGGCATATTTTTTCCATTTTCATCGAAAATACCGGTCATCCCTATTTTTTTTCCTATAATTCCAGACATTATTAATAATGTTAATTTTTTCTAATCCTTTGCCAATCCTACTGTAATTAAACCTTGATCTCTACCTCGACACCACTGGGCAGTTCCAGTTTCATAAGCGCATCGATGGTTTTTGTGGTTGAGCTGTAAATATCAAGTAGCCTTTTATAAGAAGACAACTCAAACTGTTCCCTTGATTTTTTATTCACAAAAGTGGCACGGTTCACAGTAAAAATCTTCTTGTTGGTCGGAAGCGGAATAGGTCCACTAACGACTGCGCCGGTGCTTTTTACAGTCTTAACGATCTTTTCAGCTGATTTATCAACCAGGTTATAATCGTACGATTTCAATTTTATTCTAATCCTTTGACTCACCTTTATATTATTTAAATGATTTTACTTTCAGTATTACAGTTTAACAACGTATCCCTTGATTTTATAAAGCACTTTTTCCAGCAGATCATTCGGGAGTTCAGCAAAATGCGAGAACTCAAGACTGTATGTTGCCCTGCCGGAAGTGATCGACCGGAGTGAAGTTACGTAACCGAACATCTCCGCCAATGGAACTTTTGCCCTGAGTACCTGGGTAACAATCTTAGAGGAAACAGCCTCAAGATGACCACGTCTTTTGTTCAAATCACTACTAACATCACCGATATAATCATCCGGTGTTGAAACCTCAAGTTTCATAATAGGCTCGAGTAATGTAAGTTTTGCAATTGCACATGCGCTTCTGAACCCTATTTTGGCTGCAATTTCAAATGACAATTGATCCGAGTCTACTGCATGAAAGGATCCATCTTTCAACACAACCTTTAAATTGTACATGGCAAATCCGGCGAGCGGGCCATTTTGCATGGCTACTTCAAATCCTTTCTGAACTGCCTGAATATATTCTTTTGGGAGATTTCCTCCCTTTACTTCATTTACAAATTGAAGCCCGATCACACTATCGTCAGCCGGACCCATCTCAAAAATGATCTCGGCAAATTTTCCCCTTCCACCGGTTTGCTTTTTATAAACCTCGTGTTGTTTAACAACATCTTTAATGGCTTCTTTATAAGCAACCTGTGGTTTCCCCTGGTTTGAGGCAACGCCAAATTCACGCCTAAGCCTATCCACCAGAATGTCAAGATGCAACTCGCCCATTCCACTAATAATGGTCTGACCGGTTTCATCGTCAATCCTTACCCTGAAGGTAGGATCTTCATCAGCAAGTTTGTTCAGGCCTTCGGAGAGTTTATAAAAATCATCCTGAGTCTTTGGTTCAACAGCAAGGTTGATGACCGGCTCAGGAAATTTAATATTTTCAAGAATAATAGGATGATTGATATCACAAAGTGTATCGCCGGTTCGGATCTCTTTAAATCCAACCAGCGCACCAATATCCCCTGCTTCAATCATTTCAAGTGGATTTTGCTTGTTGGCATGCATTTGCATGATCCGGGCAATTCGCTCCTTTTTACCTGTACCGGTGTTTAAAACATGAGAACCCGATTTCAGGCTTCCTGAATATACACGGAAGAAGGCAATTTTGCCCACAAACGAATCGGATGCAATTTTAAAAGCCAAAGCAGCAAAGTTGTCACTAACTGAAGGCTTGCGGTATTCATCTTTATCGGTATAGGGATTTATTCCTTTTACAGGAGGCACATCTTCGGGTGAAGGCAAAAAGGCAGTAACGGCATCAAGAAGGCTTTGGACACCTTTGTTTTTAAATGCAGATCCGCACAGAACGGGGGTAATTCGCATTTCCAATGTTGCCCTACGGATGGCAGCAATCATTTCATTTCTGGTAATGGATGTTGGGTCGGCAATGAATTTTTCGAGCAATTCATCGCTTTCTTCAGCAACACCTTCGATAAGGTTGGTTCTGTATTCATAAACAGTTTCCCTGATATCCTCCGGGATTTCCACCTCACTAAATGTCATACCCTTGGAAGTGTCATCCCAGATGTATGCTCTATTTGTGATCAAATCTACCACACCCAGAAAATGATCCTCTGCACCTATCGGTATTTGCAATGGTATTGGATTTGCACCAAGCTTTTCTTTGATTTGCGACACGACGGTGAAAAAATCGGCACCGGTGCGGTCCATTTTATTTACAAAGCTGATTCGGGGTATGTTGTAATTATCGGCTTGCCGCCATACTGTTTCCGATTGTGGTTCTACGCCACCAACGGCACAGAAAATGGCAATAGCCCCATCCAAAACACGTAACGACCGTTCCACCTCAACAGTAAAATCTACATGTCCGGGTGTATCGATGATGTTGATTTTAAACTGTTCGTCATTAAAATCCCAAAATACGGTGGTTGCGGCGGAAGTAATGGTGATGCCACGCTCCTGCTCCTGGATCATATAATCCATGGTTGCTGCACCATCGTGAACCTCACCCATTTTATAATTGATGCCTGTATAGTACAATATGCGCTCGGTCGTTGTGGTTTTACCCGCATCGATGTGTGCCATTATACCAATGTTTCTAATATGTTTAAGATTATCAGGCATCTTAATTTTTTGCGCTTTGTTCTGTTTAGTTAAAACCTAAAATGTGAAAAGGCCTTATTGGCTTCAGCCATTCTGTGTGTATCTTCTTTCTTTTTGTAAGCGCCACCCTCGTCTTTGTATGCAGCAAGGATTTCGGATGCCAATTTTCTGCCCATCGACTTTTCATTACGCTTCCTGGCGAACCCGATCAGGTTTTTCATTCCAATGGATTGCTTCCTGGCGGGTGGGATTTCAGTTGGTATCTGAAAGGTAGCACCACCAATTCTGCGGCTGCGGACTTCAACTGCCGGTGTTACATTTACCAGCGCTTTTTTCCATACTTCCAAACCATCTTCCTTTGAGCGCTCAGTAACAACATCAATAGCTTCATAGAAAATTGTGTATGCAATGCTCTTCTTTCCCTGAAGCATGAGGTTGTTAACGAATTTTGTCACCAACTGATCATTAAACCTGGGATCAGGTAGGATGAGACGTTTTTTCGGTTTTGCTTTCCTCATTTTATATCAATCGTTTATCTTAATTTCAAATAATTATTTCTGCTTGGGACGCTTGGTTCCATACTTCGACCTTCTCTGGGTACGACCTTCAACACCTGATGTATCAAGAGCGCCGCGGATGATATGATATCTTACACCCGGAAGATCTTTAACGCGACCACCACGTATCATCACAATGGAGTGTTCCTGTAAGTTGTGCCCTTCGCCCGGAATGTAAGCGTTTACCTCCTTTTGGTTGGTAAGCCTTACCCTCGCTACCTTTCTCATGGCTGAATTAGGCTTTTTAGGCGTGGTAGTGTATACACGTACGCAAACACCCCTACGCTGTGGACAACTATCCAGAGCAGGTGATTTACTTTTATCTGTCAACTTTTTACGTCCTTTACGAACTAATTGCTGTATCGTCGGCATATTAACACTTTTGGTTTAATACTCTAATGAAAACACCCTTTTTTTGGGTGTGCAAAAGTACAATTCTTTTTTATACAATGAACAATTTAACAAAAAAAATATGAACACACTCATATTGCCATCTCCAAAACAAGGAGATACAATAATATTTTATTTTGAAATTGAGAGGAAATTAAAAGGAAAGTTAAAGCCTGTGGTCTTTTTGAGACTTCATGATACGTATTTCAGTAAACTGTTTTTTCGCATCATGAGAAACCTATATGTGTCTCGCTTTATCAGGTTTCCTAAAAATTTCTCTATTTAAACTTGCAATTTCTTCGCGGAATTTGTAACTTCCGATTCCGATTTTTGCGGGCGCAAGGGTACGACTATATTTTACAAAACAAAATTTATTCAGTTTTTTTTGTTAAAACCTTAAATCCGCAAACAAGTTATCAACAAAACCAGCCAAAACACTGTGCATAAATAATATACACAGTGTTTGACAGGTCAAAATTATCACCTATTTTTGAGATACAAAACTACTAATAGTGATAACTTATATTTAAGGTGATGAAAGTACAAAAATTGAATAATACGGTAAGCCCTTTTGCTGGAATTTCTTTTGTTAATGATAGTTTTAACAAAGTAGGCATGAGTCAACTAATTGATTCAGAGCTTGGTAATAGGATAAAATTATTTGGTTACCAATACAGCGACATTATACGAAACCTGACGAATGTTTTCTTAAGTGGAGGTGATTGCATTGAAGACATAGGCACACACCTCGGCGACCATTTAAAAGTTATACCTGACAATAAAGTTCCCAGTCCGGACACATCTTTGAGGGGCTTAAAAGAACTGGCAACCATAAATAGCATTTATATATCAAAGAACGATATTTCTTACAATTTTAACATTAATGCGAAGTTAAACAGACTGAATATAAAGTCTTTATTGCTTACAAAACAATTAAACGTTAACCAGGATTGTGATTTTGATTATGACAACCAGGTTCTTGTAAACAATAAATACGATGCAAAAAAAACATACAAAAAAAACAAAGGATATGTTCCTGGGGTTGCCACCATTGATGATAAGATTGTTTACGTTGAAAACCGGGACGGGAATGCCAATGTTAAATTTGAGCAGGCCGCAACGCTTACCAGGGCTTATGAGCTGTTAAAGTCAGAAAATATTAAGGTAAACCGCTCAAGAATGGATGCGGGCTCATATTCCAAAGAAATAATTGATGTAGTGGATAGGAACAGTAAGCTGTTTTATATCAGGGCAAACAAAAGCGCAAGTATGCTTGATCAAATAAGAGAGATTACAAGTTGGCAGACCGTTGAAATCAATTATATAAACTATAAAATAGCATCAATCCCTTTCACCCAGTTCTACGAAGACAAAAATTACCGTTTGGTCATTATGAGGGAAAAGGGCAGCGACAATCAGGTTGACCTATTTTCAGGGGATACGCTTAAATACCGTTCCATTTTGACCAATGACTGGGAAGGCACTGAAAAAGAAGTGATTGAATATTATAACCAAAGAGGCACCAGTGAAAAGGTCTTTGATGTGATGAACAATGACTTTGGTTGGAAACATTTGCCTTTTTCATTTTTGAATGAAAATGGGGCATTTATGATCATCACTGCTATGATAAAAAACTTCTATAATTATTTTGTGGCAAAAGTATCAAGGACCTTTGATGGAATCAACCCAACAACACGAATTAACCCACATTGCGTAAAAAACCACTCGCCCAAAAAAATATCGGTTGATAACCCCAGTATTTATCAACAATTTAGATGGTGTGTT
>JABMQA010001428.1 GCA_013203545.1 Bacteroidota bacterium | reverse complement strand
CCTCTGTTCCTGTCCCTATTCGTTCATTGGCCGGATTCGAAAGGATTTTTCTTGAATCCGGAAAAGAAAAAACAATCAATTTCATCATTGATCCCCGACAACTTTCGTTGATTGATGAAAACTCCGAAAGGATTCTGGAGCCAGGTGATTTCCTGATTTCAGCAGGTGGAAGCCAACCCGGCCAACCGGCAGAAACCAAATCATTTATATTTGGGACAATCACAGTGGAAGGGCAAAAGATTTCGTTTAGCAATTAGGGTCAACTCTTCAGAAAATCAGAATACGTTTAGGTAAGTTTTTATACCATAAATCTTAAGTGTTGAAGTGTATTTTGAGCTTTTCCTATGAAATTTTCAGGGTAAAACAGAATGTTGATCCTTTTCCTGGTTCGCTTTCCACCCAGATTTTTCCTCCCATCTTTTCAACAAACTCTTTACATATTACTAAGCCAAGGCCGGTACCCGACTCGTTGGCAGTACCTTTATTGGTAATGGAACCACTTATAGTGAATATTTTTTCGGCAATTTCTTTCCTGATCCCGATCCCGGTATCCGTAACCGAAACCTTTAATTCATCTTTCTCCAATGAAGCGTTCAGTGAAATACTTCCTCCGGAATGTGTGAATTTGATCCCGTTTGCAACAAGATTTTGTAATACCGTTAATGTCATCGATCGATCCGTAAATGCAAAATGACCGTTATCGATATCATTTTGAATTCGAATATTTTTTTTCTCTGCCTGGGGATTTAAAATCTCAAAGACTATTTCTGCAACTTCATGCAAATTGAATTTTTCAGTCGTCACTTCCAGTTTCCCGGTTTGCGACCTTGCCCAATCAAGTAGGTTTACAAGGAGTTTGTGCATGGCCATAGATGAACTATGAATTTTCTTTATAAAATTCCTCCGCTGTGCATCCGAATATCTGTCATATTCCACCAACAGGAGATCGGAATATCCGATAATGGTATTGAATGGACTATGCAAATCGTGTGAAAGAATAGAAAAAAACTTATCCTTGGAATCATTTAACTCCTTCAACCGGATCTGATAATTCTTCATTTCCGTAATATCATATCCAACCAGGATTATCTCATACGTATCGGTTCTGAACACAGCCCAGTTTTGATTTTTAATTCCTAACCTGGTTTTAATCTCGTATTCCTTAAACGAGCCGTCAAAGGAAAGAATATGGTTCATGAAGTTTCTGTTAACCAATGATGTGGTTAAAAAGTTATCCAGGGCAGCTTTGTTCAACTTCTGATCCGGATGCACATCAAAGTATTTTTTAGTTTCATGATTCCATACCCGATAGTTCAGGTTCTTGTCGAGCACAGCAATCATAACCGGTACATTTTCAAAAATGGTCCTGAACCGTGCTTCATTTTCACGAAGCAGCTTCTCAGTTTCAAGCTTGTTGAGGATAATAATATTAATATCATCTATAACCACAGCATGTCCTGAATAGGAATCCACAAAAACATATCCATCCTTCCCAAAATGGATGTTGCGAATCCGCTGTTTGATTTGGCCCTGTAGATCCTTATCAAAATTATCCAGGTATTCACCACAGCCTACATACCAGTTCAGCGGTTTAAAGAGTCTGACAAATGAGGTCTTCGGAAAAACCATATTTTCTGCTGCTCCCGGTTTTGTCCAGTAATCAGTAACAAATCCTTCGCCTTGCTTATCGATGATGGCTATCTCATCCCTTATGACAAAATTGCCATTTTCATCCTGAAGATCCAGCAGATTTTTACCTTCAAATTGCGGTGCAACCGGGTAGAGTTCTTCAGTCCCATCCATCGAAACAATAAAGTAATATCCGCGGTCATTAAAAAAACGAACCGGCCGCAATGCATCTTTAACGATCTTCTTGATTTGATGTTCGGGCAGGATGCCTTTGTTGGCATCATAAATATTGCTCATCATATCCCAGGCTTCCGTAACCCTGCTACGTAAACTACTCTTCATATTATCTTCAAGGAACATCCTGGTGAGATGGATATAGTCGAACACCTTTTCCGTTTCAATCCTCACACGTTCTTTCTGGGAGTTGATAAATGATATTCTTGCATTTTGTGATGCCTTCTCAAAATCCCTCAACTCCAGGAAGGTGAAAATCATTCCCAGAATCAATACGGAAATTAAAGTAAATCCGGTACTGTAAACCAAAAAGGTGGCAGAGACTTTTCTCTCTTTGTATGTTTGTTTTCCCGGCATAATTAATTAAAAGTTCCATTTAATCCCAATGGTGGGCATAATTTCAACGTCATCATCAAACGTAAAAAAATTCCTGCTTATTTCACATTCACCACCAAAGCTAAAATGATCGCATAGTATATACCAGATTTGCGGTTCAGCGAGCAAAACAACATCCTTCCCGCTACCCGAGGACTTATCCTGTGACCACAAATCGAAAAATCCTGTAAAAAGGAACTTGTTTTTAAGAAAGGGTTGGTACCATGCAAATGTAAGCTGCCCATCGGGGCTGTTGGCTCCCTGATTCGCACGATATAGCAGTGATGTATGTAAGGTAAAATTCCCTATTTTTATGGGATAACTCAGGCCGGCCAACCATGCCTGAATGATATAGCCGGGTGTGCCATCATTAAATTCAATCTGAGCACTCAGGCCACTTTTGTGAAGGGTGAATTTTCGGGCAATTTCGAAATAGGCAAGTGATGCACCACCATTGCCCTTGTCGTAATCCACATCAACAAACAGAAAGGTTGATCCCAGGCTGTCGATTTTAAAAAATTCGAGGGTTGACGTAAAATACTTCCGATCAATTTTGGTATCGCCATTATAGGCTTTGCCAAAATCGTAATGCAATTGCAGGTTTTGAGAAAAAGTAATAAACGGAAGAAGTAACAGATTAATCCAAAGTAGGTATCTCATATCTTATCTTTTGGTAATTCAAACAAAAATAACCCAAAAGGAAGCAGATTCCAAGTTACCGGGCAATCATTTCAGATTATGCAAATGTGGACTAAATTTTCTTTTTCAAATCACCATCATAATTAATATCCCTGAGTTTGGCATGAGGGTCGTTCAGCCATTCAGGGGTATTATCCCTTGCATTCTCGAGTTTATCGCGCTCCGCTTCCAACTCATCTTCACTATAGGCGAACACCATATCGGCAGAAAGAACATGTGGGGCATTTTCAATTTGCCAGGCTTCATTACAAATTTTCAGGTACGAAATTTTTTACGGTACATCCAATATCCGGAAATAATAATGAAAAGGATTGAGAGTCCGGCAAGAGGTATGATCAGGATGTAAAAATCCCCAAACAGGGTACCATAAACTCTGGCTGTATGAAATTCAAGTGCAAGGTTCCATAAAGAAATGGGCGTGTTTTCGATTATTTTCTGCGGCATTTGGGAGAATTGCTTATGATGCTGCAAGGGTTTTGCACCTCCTGAATAATCAAATATCCAGGGTAGGCCATCGGCATTCCAAACCAATCCGGTTATTGCATTTTCGGCAATGGGTGGCCCTGTTGCTGCAACAGGTATAAATTCCATTCTACTCACGGCATCCCCAACATAATTGTGGTCGGGAAACCAACTGAACAACCCACTAAAAGATCCAACCAGAAAACCACCATTATTAAGCTTCTCGAAGGCATTAATCCCCATCACACTTACCGGTGGCTGTACTTTAAATTTTTTCAATCTATGGCTGAAGAGATTATCACTGTAATAAAATCCCTCAGAAGTGCTCAGTATGATCCGATCGGTTTCATGATCATGAATGCCGGCCCTTAACTTGTCGAACCAGGGATTGGGCTGATCGAGTAATGTAAATGGGAATTTTCCCACCCTTGATTCTCCGGTACAACTTTGATCGTTTACCCTTTGACATTTCCAGTAATG
>JABMQA010001427.1 GCA_013203545.1 Bacteroidota bacterium | reverse complement strand
CCATGGTACAGAGTACACTTCTAACCAACCCGGAAACGATAATTATCCAAACGACAAAAGAAAGCACCCAAGGATCAATACGGATCTCGCTTGTCATTATTCAAAGGATCTGCAGCGCCTTAAGAGTACTATTACAAGCGGATCAGTTTTAAATCTAAGCCCGGAGGGTGTTTTTGTGCGGAAAGAGAACTGCAAGACAGATGCGATCAGTGTTGATGATCCTATTACAATAAAATTTATGCTGGCAGTCAACTTTTGCAATTAATATGCAAAACCCATTCACACTGCACAATATAATTTCATTCCTGGCATTATTGATCTAATCCAAAAGATAAGCTAATTTTGCACAAGTTCAGAATAAAGGCAATTATGATTTACATGCGCAGGCTTCAATACCAAATATTCTTATCGATATTTCTCCTTTCTGTTGCAGGATTAAATGATGTGATGTCGCAATCCGGAACACAAAAGCTTACGAGAGAGCAGTACATCAAGCTCTACAGGGACATTGCCATGCAGGAAATGGCTGAATTCAACATCCCTGCCAGCATCACCCTTGCACAGGGGATACTCGAATCAGGAAACGGTAACAGCACACTGGCCCGGGAAGCCAACAATCATTTCGGGATCAAATGCCATAAAGGTTGGGAAGGTGATTTCATTAAATTTGACGACGATAAGCCCAACGAATGTTTCAGAAAATATGCTGATCCGTTCTATTCATACAAGGATCACTCATTCTTTTTAAGTCAGCGCGACAGGTATGCATTTTTATTTGATCTTAAAATAACTGATTACAAAGGGTGGGCTAAAGGTTTGAAGAAGGCAGGTTATGCTACCCATCGCGATTACGCCAATATGCTCATTAAAATTGTTGAGGAAAACGAGCTGCATAAATACGATTTGCTGGACGGATCGTACATTGCGGTTAATAAATATCCCAACGAAATCCCCAAAGACAGAAACAGGGAATATGAAGCTTTTGCCGTTGGTAAAAACGACAGGAAGGTATTCACCAACAATGGCAGGAAATTTATTTTTGCACGCAAGGGGGATGACTTTTATAAGATTGCCGACGACTTCAATATTTATAATTTCCAGGTGTGGAAATACAACGAGTTAACAAAAAAGGACCACCTCACGGAAGGTCAAATGGTATATATCGAAAAAAAACGCAGCAAAAACGAATCCCCATACCATACAGTAAAAGCGGGAGAAACCATGCGTTCGGTTTCACAGCTCTATGGCATCCGATTAAAACAACTTTACAAGAAAAACAATATGAAAAAAGGAACGGAGCCAAGGGTGGGGCAGGTTTTATGGTTACAGGATCGTAAACCGGAAAAATAGCAGCTTGGGGCTTTACAAGCTCGTAAATTAAAATATCACAAAATGACAAAAACTCATGGTATGCAAAGCAAACTGAATTCAATTGTAATTCTTTTGGTATTGATTGCGGTTATTCTCCTGACTTCGCAATGCCGTAATTCGTTTGAGGGTAACTATACCATTGCTTTTTACAATGTGGAGAACCTGTTCGATACGATCAATGATGCGGGAGTTAATGATGGTGAATATACCCCTACTGCAAAAATCGGTTGGGACAACGCCAAATACACGAAAAAACTGAAGGACATTGCAAAGGTATTGTCATCGATAAATGGTGAAAATTTGCCAGTGATCATTGGTTTGGCCGAAGTGGAAAATCTTGGGGTCCTTAAGGATCTGGTTGACAAAACAGTTTTAAAAGAAGGCAATTACAAAATCGTTCATTTCGATAGTCCCGACGAGCGTGGTATTGATGTGGCGCTGCTGTATCGCCAGAAGTATTTCACACCAATATATGCCAAACCTTATCGCCTGTTGTTTTCATTCGATGCTGACGACAGAACCCGCGACATGGTTTATGTGAAAGGGATAACGCTTTTAGGGGACACACTGCACATCCTGGCAGATCATTGGCCCTCCCGATCGGGTGGACAGGAAAAAAGTGAACCCAAACGCAGGGCAGCCGCAACGCTTGTTAAACAGGTGGTGGATTCGATATTTGATACAAACCCGAATGCCAACATAGTTATAATGGGCGATTTAAACGACAATCCCACCGATGTAAGTGTGAGGGAAATTTTACAGGCACAGAAAGTTATCGAAAATCCAAACACCAATCAACTTTACAACCTGGCATTGAATAAATTTGAAAATGGTGAAGGTACTTTGTACTGGCGAAGCTGGGATCTTTTCGATCAGATGATCGTTTCGGGAAATTTGCTCCGGGGAAATATGGCACTCAAACTGAATTCAAAAGAAATCCAAATATTTAAACCAGAATGGATTTTGTTCGAACGCAATGACGGCGTGAAAGTACCCAGCAGAACAGCAGGCAGAAGTGCGTATTACGGTGGTTACAGCGATCACCTTCCTGTTTACATTACTTTTTCGGAATAATTATTTCATTTCTTTATTATTCCGGAGATCACTCCCTGTGAATGTATGTTTCATGAAAGTGTATTATTCATTTTGCAAAAATATAGTTAAATGTATTTTTCATTTAACAAATTAATGTATTTTTGCTAAATGAATTAAACGATTATGGAACAACTATATGAAATATTTGAGATAAAACTTCGTGGTGTACCACAAAAATTCAGAAGGTTTTTATATGAAGAAATCGACTGGAGTAACCGGCTGATTTCTATTCTGGGCGCAAGGGGTTCCGGAAAAACCACACTTGTTATGCAGCATATTAAGCAGCAATTCAAATCACCATCAAACCAGGTGTTGTATGTAGATGTAAGCAATCTGTTTTTTTCGAATAATACCTTGCTGGACCTTGCAGATATGTTTTATAAAAATGGTGGTAAGTTTTTATTCCTCGACGAAATACATAAATACCCAAAATGGTCAGCAGAACTGAAACAAATTCACGACACCTATTATGATTTGAAAGTGGTATTTACAGGATCATCCATTATCGAAATCAAGAAAGGTGAGGCAGACCTGAGCCGTAGAGTTGTTGGTTATCACCTACCCGGATTATCATTCAGGGAATACCTTGAGCTGGACCAATCTTTAAAATTTGAAGTCTATACCCTTGAAATCATTCTTGAAAATCACAGGGAGATTTCACATTTAATATCCGGGCAAATCAGGCCACTGGAATATTTTTCCGATTACTTAAAGTATGGATACTATCCATATTTCATAGAAGGTAAGAACGTTTATCACGAAAAACTAAGAAGTACCATTAATCTGATACTGGATGTGGATATTCCTGCTGCTGAAAATATAGACTTTAAAAGCATTGTAAAACTAAAGAAACTGCTATCAGTCATATCTGCTTCAGTACCATTCAAACCAAATACCCAGAAGGTTTCCATAATGGTTGAAGCTTCCAGGTCAACGCTGATCCGGTTCTTTACACTGCTTGAAAAGGCACAATTAATAAGTCTTCTTCAATCAGAAACCAAAGAAATTCAGGCACTTTCGAAGCCTGAAAAGATATACATGAACAATACAAACCTGATGTTTGCATTGGCTCCCCAAAATGTCGATAAAGGCAACCTGAGAGAAACTTTTTTCTACAATCAAACGAACTATTTACACGATTTAGCCCTCCCAAAAACCGGCGATTTTATAGTTGACGGGAAATGGATATTTGAAGTAGGTGGGAAAAACAAGACCCGTAAACAAATTGCGGGAACCGGAAATGCATGGGTCGTATCAGACGAAATTGAATCAGGGTTCGGAAATAAAATCCCCCTGTGGATGCTTGGTTTCCAATACTAAATGATTTTTATTGAATTTTCCCAGAAATTTAATATCAAAAGCAGTCCGGAATAAATTAATCCACCCCCGACTTCTGAACAACGGGTTCAGGTTCATCCTTTTTGGTTTTCGAAACCCTTTCAACCCACCATACCCACATCGAAAAGATCATCACATAAAATATGGGCCTGAAAATATAATCGTGGCAGAATTTCCAATAATCAGGAATTGTAGTGATCACCACGGACAAACCGGTTATTCTGAACAAGTTGGTAAGGTGAACCACAACAATACCCATGGGTATAAACCAAAGTTTCCGTTTCCAGGGGCCCGGGAATACCATCATCAGGATCACAAACTGCATGATTTGTTTTAATCCCGAACAACTGTTATTGATGGACATATACCCGTCGTTCAGGAACTGCATGTGGTTGGTTTCGTAGTTTGTGGTGATCTCGATGCCCAACAGATGTTGTATCAACCACACACTCTGGTTAAAAACACCATTGGCCATCCATTCCTGTGAACTTCGCATAAAATCCCTGATTGGCACGTAGTGCAGTTGATTTGCCCAAAACCTCCAGGCATAGTGAATGATGAGCGTGATGATGATAAACAATGCAACATCCTTCAAGGCATCGAGATTGTTCTTATTAATAAAAGCCATCAAGGCATCCTTGTTCCGTTTCAATTTGATTTGTTTGGTTATGATATTGATGGCGAAAATAGAAAATTAAATATTCCCTGCAGGCCGGCAGGTAAAATTATTTGAAGTAATAAGGCCGAGTTACTATAAAAACCTTTAGCGGGCTTTGCTTTTCTGGTATTTTTTATCCTCTTTTTTTACAATAAATTCATCGTATTTGATCTTTGCAAAATAACCTGCCCCCAAAGCAAGGAGTATCAAAAATATTCCGGTAAATCCAATTTCGGAAAACATGTAGGTAGAATGCTGAATTCCAATAAGCTCATCAAATTGTAAAGCCTCGAAAAGCATTGATAGGGTAAGCAGAATGGTCAGCCCAAAATCAATGGGGGTAAATTTTATCATAGTTTAATTGATTTAAGTGTAGTGCAAATGTAAGAAAATTTTTGAGGAAGCTAATTTTATTAACTATTTTTTATTAGAACATTAACTCGTTTGTATGGATAGGATCTGGTTCTATTTTCTTTTACCCGCCAATTGAGATATTTCCTGCAAAATCCTCCTCCCCCTTGAAACGATTCCGGCAGACCCCTCCTGCATGGCCAGTTCAATGGTTATTTTCAATTCAGGGATGATTTCGGGAAATTCAATACAGATGTCAAAAAGAATCTGCATGGCATGTGCTTTTACGGCAATGGCTTCTACCGGTGATGCAAGCCAGTCGAAACAGGTTTTCAACAACACGCCTACCAATTCCTCATCACGGGGAAGTCCGTTTTCTGAGATTATTTTAAGGAATTCCCTTTTGGGACCATCAGCGGTAAGATTGGGCAATTGCCGGCACATTTCCTCAACATAGGGACTAACAATATCAGCATTCCTTTCCCATAACATCTTGATTACCCAGGCTGCACGCCAGTTAATTGGCTGCTCGTCACTCAGTGCAATCCCCCAGAGCAGATCAAACAATTCCGGTTTAATTTCCACCATCTTAGCTATTTCCTCCGCATGATGGCGCGACACTTCCTCCCTTAACAATTCCCTGATGGTCATTCTTCGGCATTAAAATATTTAAACAAACCTTACCACTTCATAAAAAGGCTTTCGGGCTTTTAATCCCTTTTTAGCAAATCCCTGTTTTGGATATCCCAAAGGTGTAATCGCAAAAACTTCTTCGTGATCATCCAATATTCCGGTGCGTATGAGTTTTTCAGGGTCAAAAGCAGCAATCCAGCATGTTGAAACGCCTTCACTTTCAGCGGCAAGTATCATATGATCCATCGCAATGGTGAGGTCGGTTTCCAGCGCATTGTATCCGTCATACTTTCTTTCCCATGCCTCTTTGCGCTTTCCGGCCACGATCAAAACATGAGGTGCCTCATGAAACCAGGCCCTATCATAACAGGTACGGACTTTATCCAGGTTTTCCTTTGTTGATACCAGGTAAAACTTCCAGGGCTGACGGTTGGCAGCTGATGGCGCTACCCATCCGGCTTCGAGTATCCTGGTTAGACTGGCCTGGTCAACTTTTCTTTCAGCATCATAATTACGGATGCTTTCTCTTTTGGTGATTAAATCTTTAAACGTCATGATTTCTCTTTTTTCGATAAAAGTACAAAATTCTCCAACAGGAGTCCTTGGGACAAAATTATCCGCTTACAAATAAACTCTCCCCTAAAAAAACTATTTTTGCATCAGCTAATCCAAACAATATTTTTATGGATAATAAAATATTTTTATACAATACATTATCGCGAAAAAAAGAGCTTTTCGAGCCTATGAGTCCACCACATGTAGGACTTTATGTTTGTGGGCCAACGGTTTATGGCGATGCGCATCTGGGACATGCCCGGCCGGCGATTACTTTCGATCTTGTTTTCAGATACCTTCAACATGTTGGGTATAAGGTAAGATATGTTAGAAATATTACCGATGTGGGACATCTTGAGAACGATGCCGACGCGGGTGAGGATAAGGTTGGTAAAAAAGCACGGCTGGAGCAGCTTGAGCCTATGGAGATCGTACAGTATTATACCAACCGGTATCATAAAAATATGGAACAGCTCAATGTGCTTCCACCCAGTATTGAGCCGCATGCTTCGGGTCATATCATCGACCAGATCGGAATGGTTGGGAAAATACTTGATTCGGGATATGCCTATGAGATAAATGGTAATGTGTATTTTGATGTGGTTAAATACAATGCGGACCATAACTATGGAAAGCTTTCAGGCAGATCTATTGAAGAGACCCTGGAGAACACACGTGAACTGGCCGGTCAGGACGAAAAACGGAACCAGGTGGATTTTGCCCTCTGGAAAAAGGCAGCCCCCGAGCATATCATGCGCTGGCCCTCACCCTGGAGTGATGGATTCCCGGGATGGCACCTGGAATGTTCTGTGATGAGTTGCAAATATCTGGGCGACACCTTTGATATCCACGGAGGTGGAATGGATCTCGTTTTCCCGCACCACGAATCGGAAATTGCACAGGCGGTGGCCGCTAACGGAAAGGAACATGTCCGGTACTGGATGCACAACAATATGATTACTATCGATGGGCAGAAGATGGGGAAATCACTGAATAATTCCATCACTCTCGACGAGTTCTTTACTGGAAATCACGCTGCCCTGGAAAAGGCATACAGCCCCATTACCATCCGGTTTTTCATACTTCAGGCTCACTACCGTAGCACCGTCGATTTCTCTAACGAGGCGCTGCTGGCAGCCGAAAAGGGCCTGAAAAGGATGATGGCGGGAGTTGAAACACTGAACGCACTCCAGCCATTGGAATCTTCGACAGTGGATGTGGAAGGATTGAGAAAGAAATGCTATGGAGCCTTGAATGATGATTTCAACAGCCCCATTGCCATTGCGCATTTGTTTGACGGTGTAAGGATGATCAACTCCATTAAAGATGGTAAGGAAAAGATCTCAGAAATTGACCTCGACCTGTTGAAGAAACTTTTTAACGAATTTGTTTACGATATTCTTGGTTTTATTAGTGAAGAGCTGGAAACTAAAGAGGACTCAAAAATGGTTGACGGACTGGTTCAAACCATACTGGATTTGAGAAAAGAAGCTAAATTACGGAAAGATTTTGCCACTGCGGATAAGATCCGGGATGACCTTGGTAACCTGAATATTGAGGTGAAAGACACGAAGGACGGTGCGGTGTGGCAGATGATTAGATGAAAAAGGTTTAAAACTTACTCCCCAATACAGCCGTTTTCTTGTACTTGCTCAAATTCCCGTTCAGGTCGGATACTTCGATATAAATGATGTAGATCCCAATCCCGGCTTTCTGCCGGTCGTCGGTGATACCATCCCACGAAAAGGTCCCTTCGGTCCCCAGGATTTCATTGTTCAAAAGATACCGGACCTGCCTACCCCGCGAATCAAAAATATAGGCCGAAGCAATCTGGCCAGGCAATTCGAAACGGTAGTTGATATTCAGCAGGTCGTCATAACCATCGTTGTCGGGTGAAAAAATTTCAGGGTCTATGGTAAATGGATCATCAACAAAAACAGATTCGGAAAAAACGGAATTCCGGTAGCCTGGTGTTCCATATCCCACATCTTCGGCAGCCGAGTGCCAGTTGGTAGGATCATCCGACGGCCTGTTAAAATTAACCCTTTCCAAAGATACACCATCGGAGGTATTCAAAATGGGCAACTGCATTTCATCGTTGTATGCCACCCTGTCGATCAGCTCCAGCCACTTGGTTGTCAGCACAACGATTCCCGATTCGTTACTGTACGAGGGTAAGGATGCCATTTGAATAAAACCATCGGGATCTGATGTATAATATTGCTGTTGAACAACATCAGTATTGATGGACAAAACGAGGTACCGGCCCGGGAAAAACAGGATCCCCTTTTCCGAGATGTCCTTCACTGATTCGAGTTCCCCTGTTTTATCATCCTCAGTAGCGAGTGCGAGTTGGCTTAAATCGATGAGTTTTTCCGACAGGTTATAAATCTCAACATAATCCACTCCGGTAACAAAATCGTCCTTTGGATTGTACAAAATTTCATTGATGACGATATCTCCCGGTTCAACCATTTCGGGTAAACCGAAATCAAGGGTTTTACTACGGTCGATGATATTTCCTGCACAATCGGTAAGGTCGTCCCTGATCGAAATCAAATAGATTGTACGCCCCTCGATGGGGGAACCCAATCCCAGTATTACCGATTGATAATCCGGCGCAACCGGTTCAACAGATTGAGGCGTCCCGATATTCCTGTCAATTTCGTACGCCTCTTTATTGAATAAAAGTGTACTGT
>JABMQA010001426.1 GCA_013203545.1 Bacteroidota bacterium | reverse complement strand
TCAATTCAGATGCCGTAAAAACATCGGCAGGCGCCTTAAGCCACATTCCGGTTGCACGCGAGAGAAATCTGATCAAAGCCATCGATTTTTTAAAGGATAGTGGATTACAGATCGTTGCAGCCACAGAGAAAACCGACCATGGGTTGTATACTGTTGATTTTACCATTCCCACTGCCATCATCATGGGATCGGAAGAGGATGGTGTTTCACCTGCCTATTTGAAGAAATCGGACAAACTGGTGAAGATACCGATGAAGGGTAAAACGGAATCGCTAAACGTCTCTGTAGCGGCAGCGGTTCTAATTTACGAGGCGGTCCGGCAGCGGGTGGGTGTTGAATGATCGTGTTTTAAGTTTTCCTTTCCCAGTTGTCCAATATGGAATAGGTCATTGAATCGTATGTCATACTGAACAGGAATCCGACAATAGTGATTTACTAAATGACTGCCAATGACCATCAATGACTGCCAATGACTACTAATGACCACCATTGCCCCCCAATGACCACCTAAATAATCAAATCAAAACTGAATTTTTTACAATAATCCATACAACCATTTGTTTGGTTTTGCATCTAATAGGCGTAACAGCATGAACGAAAAAGATTTAGTAAAGGGTTGCAGACAGGCTGAACCCCTGGCAATGAAAACATTGTACGAAAAGTACTACGCTTTAATGCTGGGTATTTGTTTGCGTTATGCCGGCAATATGTTTGATGCTGAAGATTTAGTTCAGGAGGGATTTGTTAAAATATTTAAAGATATTGGTTCTTTTTCAGGCAGGGGAAGTTTCGAAGGTTGGATGAAGCGGGTAATAATCAACAATGCATTAATGCATTTGCGTAAACCCAGAAGAGAGTATAGTTTTGAAAATATAGAAGATTTTGCAGAAAACGAACCATTGATACAGGATGAAGAAGAATTATCAATAGAACAGCAAATAAAAAGAACAGATTTTACCAGGGAAGAGTTAATTGAAATGATTCATAGTTTACCGCTGGGATATCAGCAGGTTTTGAACCTTTACGTTATTGATGGGTTTAAACATCGCGAAATTGCGAAATTGCTCAACATCAGTGAAGGCACCTCAAAATCACAACTGAACAAAGCCAGAAAACTGATGAAGAAGAAACTGCTTGAAAAAGCGATTGAAAAAATTGAAAATAATAAAAGTGCAGGTTTGGTTTAAAAATATTAAGCAAACCTACCCATATAGAATCGGCCATGAAAATAGATGATAAAAATATTGAACATATTCTGAGGGATCTGGCTGATTTTAAGCCAGCTTCAAATCCGGATTGGGAATCATTTTACAATAAGAATAAGAAAGATATTGAAGCTTCGGCTAAAATCAGGACAAAATCAGGATACAGGAGGATAACATCTTCTGTGAGGTTCAGGAATACACTTACCGCCCTTGGTTTTATAATCGGGATTTTTGCCGTATTTTATTTCTTTTATGATACCTCCTCAGATGAACGAATTGAAGAAAGTGTACCCGTTGTAATCGACAATGACGAAAATGTGGCTCCTTTTGGAAAGATTTCCAGAGAGTCGGAAAACACAATTGGGTCTGAACCAACAGAAGATATCCAGGCAAACGGTAATGACAACCTCATAGTTGAACCGGGATTGAATAGTGAAAATACAATTCCTGAAACGGATAATAGTAACAATGCCGGTGAAACAGAGGCAAACCCTGTTGATCACCGGAAAACCTCAGGCACAGATGTTGATTCTACAAATAACCAGCCTGTAATTCTTAAAAAGACTGTAATCATCAACGATACAATCAGAATCGCCAAACCGGTTAAAAAGGTAAAGTGATTAAAAAGATAACAGAAAATTATTATTTACTAACTTTGCAACACTGATTAATCTACTAAGATAGCTCAACTTGCAAATGCATAAATTCTGTTACACGATTGTATTACTATTTATTACTCTTATGTTAGCAATACCAGGAAATTGCCGGATTGAATATTCGCTAACGGGAATTAATATTAACAGTATTTATATTCCTTCAGGGGATACCATCTATCAAATCGACACTGTTTATCATTACGAAATCATTTACGATACATTGTTTTATTTTGATACCATTCCAAAAGCCGATACACTAATGGTTTACGATACGATAGTTGAGGACACGGACAGCACAGTTATTGTAAAACAGTTGTTAACCATCAATGTTAAGAAAAACAAAACTATTTTCACTTCCGGTGATTACAAGGTTCCCGAAAACCAGAAACGCGAATTCGACGACATCGAAAAAAACACAGGTAGTGAGAATACTACAAGGTTCGATCTTGAACAAGATGTTGAAAATGCGTACAAGGGGACCTATAAGATCAACGATAATACTGCGGAAAATAGTAAAAGGGGAAATCCTTTCACTTATCAGGTAAGGGACACCATTTACAGGTTCGACACCGTCATTAATACTGAAACAGTTTTCGATACCGTCTTTTTTGCTGCCAGTTCACATTCCAACGATACATCCGTCACCAATCATGTTGAATATCAAAAGTATGGAAGTTCGGTTCTGGCAAAAGAGATTGTAAATGTAAAAGTTAGCAAGAAAGAAAGCATATTTTTTGAAAAATCTACCAAACATTCAGGATCGGGTGATAGAAAAACAAATAGCGGTAAGAATAAAAACCTGGCTACCACAACACCTGTCAGGAGCAGAAAGTGGAAACGCGACCTTAAAAGGGCTTCCCATACCAACCGGAACAATATCGATACTGATTATTCAAATTGGCTTAAAGCCGGTGTTTCGCTTTTCTATCCCGATATCACTTTTAATGCTGAAAATCCGGAAGTAGCTGCCAATGTTCAGCTTTTAAACGAACATACAAACGCCAGGTTATCCTACGGCGCTTTCCTGAAGTACAATTACTTTCAGAAAAACTGGGGTTTTGAAACCGGCTTGGGTTTTACAAGGCAGAATTTTGATTTCGATCATCAATTTCAGGTCCCTAAAGTAGATACATCCTGGTATTGGGATTATTTTAATAAAGAGAGTTTCCTGTACGACACCACATGGTACATCAATCTTGACACACTTTTACAGACCGGTGATACCCTGTTGATCCCAAATATCGATTCAACGATGATCTGGCTAACCGATTCAACACATAAAACAAAATTTGATACATCATACATGGCACAATCCAAAAGATA
>JABMQA010001425.1 GCA_013203545.1 Bacteroidota bacterium | reverse complement strand
TAAATTGGTGAAAACTGCATAGCCTGGGGCGAATATCCCGCAAACGCGGTTTTTGTTCAGGTTTGTGCTGAATAATAGTACAATTAACACAGGAGCCAATTCGTAAAAATAAAAATTGGGTTTCTTTGATGTTTGATGATAAATTCGGGTTTAGATCGTGGCAATGTGAAGTAAACGCTATTCGTATCTGAGTGATTCGATGGGATCGAGATTTGCGGCCTTTAAGGCAGGAACAATGCCTGAAATTAGTGCAACAACCAAACAAAGGATTACACCAATAGCGATCCATGCCCAGGGAATTATAAAGGTGCTTTGTGTGAAAATGGATACGATGTTTCCGGCCAAAATACCCAGGATAATACCCATTATTCCGCCAATCTGCCCGATAACAATGGCTTCCGCCAAAAACTGATTCCTGATAGTTAACCTGGTCGCACCAAGTGATTTTCTCACACCAATCTCCCTTGTTCTTTCGGTTACCGAAACCAGCATGATGTTCATCAAACCGATGGCTGCGCCAAATAGCGTAATGAAACCAATGATAATTGCTGCCATTTTTATGTTCCGGGTATTCTCGTAAAACATCTGTAACAACTGGTCGCTTTTGGAGATATCAAAATCATTTTCCTCAAACAGTTTGTTTTTCCTGATGATCCTGAATAATCCGGTAGCTTCACCCACAGCGGCATCAACCGATTGCGTGTTATCAGGCATCACATTGATGATGAACGACATATTTGGTCGTGAAAAATACTGCCTTACATTATTGATTGGGAGCAAACATTGCCGATCAGGAGTGAATCCGAAGCCCGTTCCCTTTTGTTTGATCACACCAATTACTTTGTATTTGCCGGGACCGATGGAGATGATTTTACCAATTGGATCTTCATTGTTAACGAACAGGTTTTTGGCTATTTCACTTCCGATTATTGCCGAGTGTGAACCATAAACAATTTCGTGCTGACTGAAATTTCTGCCCTGCGCAATTTCATTACCCGATGTAAGTATGTAATTCTCGTCGGTACCGATCGCGGTAATATTCGGGTTGGTTTTTTCTGATTCGTACTTAACGGTAGCAGTGCCTGTGGCGTAAGTGAATACACAAACACTTGAAGGGAAATTAAAAGATTCCTTAAATTCAATTGCCTGTTTAAATCGGATGGGTTCGTAATACCTGGCCCTTCTCACATCATTTCCCATATGAACGTTCATACTCCTGTTCCTGATTGTGAAAGTGTTGGATCCCATCATCATCAGGTTATCTGCCAGGCTTGATTCAAGTGCGCTGATAGCTGTGGAAATCCCCACAAGGGCCATGATCCCGAATGCAATAATTAAAACTGTAAGTATGGTACGGAGGATATGACTTTTGATGGTCTCAAAAGAGATCCGGATATTTTCGACGATAACCTGGTTTTTCATCTTTTATGTTTGGATTTCCGGTGGTGAAATTACTAAATTCTTAAATAGTATGTTCCGATTGGCGCGAATATTCTATTTTTCTTTGCTGTGTTTCCATCTTCTGTGGGACCATAGCCACAATTCAGGGCGCATTTTTATTTTGGTTTCGAGGGTTTTTACATGAGCTTTTGTAATTTCGAGGTTCGCAGTACTTTTTGGGTCATCAAAAAGAGGAATAAACTCAGCCTCATAATTGCCGCGTTTCTTTTTGTCAATATTCATAAATACAACAGCCTGTCCGAACTTGCGGGCTATTTTTTCCGGTCCTGAGTAAAAAGGTGTTTCGCGATTCAAAAACGAAATCCATAACGGGTAATCCTTAGGAGGGGTCTGATCGCTTAAAAACCAGGTCACAATTTTGGTGTCGGTTTTCCCATAAGTAATAATGGATTTGTAAATATCCTGCATGGCTATCAATTCTACTTTTCCTGAAAAATTTGCACGGACCCGTCTAACCAACCGGTCGACTTGCCGGTTTTCGAGTGGTTTGTAAATAGCGAGGGATTTGTGTTTTAGCCTGGTTGGAAAGTCAACCATCCATTCCCAGTTCCCATAATGTCCTGAAATCAATACAATACTTTGACCCTTTTGGAAGTATTCTTCGAAAATTTCGGGATTTTTATAAGTAAACCTTCTGTTAAGTTGCTTTCGGGGCAGATGAATAATTTTGATCGATTCGATGATCAAGTCACAAAAATGCCTGAAGAATTTTATTTCGATGGTATGCAATTCACCACTGCTCATTTCGGGAAAGGCAAATTTGAGGTTGTCAGAAACGGTATCCCTTCTGTAACCCAAGAGGTAATAAACAATGATGAATAAAATATCAGAAAACATGTACAAAACCCGCAGGGGCAGGAGGGCAAACAGCCATAATATTGAAAATATCAGGTAAAAACCTATGACCTTCATACTGGTATTCAGAATTAAATTTTACCTCCAAAAGCCAGGTCACCGGCATCACCCAGGCCGGGGACTATATAGGCCTGGGCTGTAAGTTCATCATCGATGGCCCCAACCCAAATGGTTATCTCGGAATTGGAAAAATTCCTTTTGATATAATTTATACCTTCCAAACTGGCAATCAAAGCAACCAGATGGGTGTGGGCGGGTTTTTCTTCCGCCACCAAATGCTTGTAGGTTAACCCCATCGAAAGTCCTGTAGCAAGCATGGGGTCAATGAGTATGAGTGTGCGGTTTTCGATAGCTGGTTTTGAAACATAGTCGATATGCACTTCAAAATTCCCATCTTTATGGTATCTTCGGTATGACGAAATAAAAGCGTTTTCTGATTTGTCAAAAAAGTTAAGCAAGCCCTGATGAAAAGGCAAACCAGCCCGCAGAATCACACCCAGAACAGGATATGCTTTCAATACCGGTACGCTGGCTGTACCCAGAGGTGTAACTACTTCAGTTGTTTCGTAATCAAGCTTTTTGCTGATTTCGTATGCAAATATTTCACCCAATCTCTCAAGGTTTTTCCTGAAACGCATGTTGTCTTTCTGAACTTTTGAGTCTCTGATTTCAGAAATAAACTGATTGATTAGTGAGTTTTCCTTACTTAAATTATTAACCATGGCAGTTGGCATTTTGTGCAAATATAAAGTTTAATTTATTAATTAAATACACTTAACGAATCAATAATTGTTAAAGTAAGCTAATCTGTACCATCTTTAAAATCCTATGGACAGTACGCTGTAATAAATTCAAACGGGTTTGCCGGTAATGCATGTAATGTAACTCTTTGGCACCAAATCCCTTGTAAAATCTTGCAAGGTTGGGGTCGTTCGATCCCTCAAAATCAAAGGTTAAATGCGACCCTGCATATTCACGGATAACTGAGTCAATCAACATTGGCATGGCGCCATTGTCCCTGGCTTCCCGGTTTGTTGCCGAGAAATAAAAAATGAGTTTTTTGTTGCTTTTGATAAAAAATGCTCCGGCACACAATTCGTTCATTTCGTTGTAAACACCCCCTATTTGTGCCATGCGTTTGTATATCAGTACATAAATCAGGCGTTTCAACAACTGGTAGTTATTATCGCTGAGATGGCCCAGTTGCCTGCCTTTGTTTTGCCTGAAAAGATGTATAATGTCCTCGGGTTTTATATTATCTACGATGGTAAGTTTTGATTTTGCAGCTTTCTTTAAATTTCTTTTCAGATTGGTTGAATACCTGCCGGAAATTGTTTCATATGGCTCGATTAAATCAAGTTCGTGGTTTAACCAGGGGATGAATTCCGGCGCAGGATTATCCACTTTGTTCATGGTATTAAGGTTGATCTCGATAAAACGGTATTTTTCAGGGATAGCCTCTAAAAAATCCTGCACAACTTTTCCGGTAAGTTTGGTCTTCGAAAATACACCCAATTGCTGGGTAAACCGTGGCTGAAATAAATAATTGATACCGAATTTTTTTCCGGGGGTCAGGGCCAATATGCGTTCATAATCATTTTCCACAAGAGCCTCCCAC
>JABMQA010001424.1 GCA_013203545.1 Bacteroidota bacterium | reverse complement strand
TAAGGTTGATGAAATAATCTGGTTCGATAGGTTTTGATTTGTCCATGCCCTTGCCCGCTGCAGCAAAGGAGCTACGCCCGAAGTACAGTTGGATGCCTGTATTTTCAAGATGTTTGATTCCGTTCCTGCCGGCATTGCATATGTAAGTACTGCCTGTTTCGGTACCGACAAATGTACAAATATTATGATATTTAAGCAGTGCACAGAAATGGCCGTTGGTTGAGAAACAACGTCCGTCTACCAGTATAATGAGGTTGCCTGTGAAATGGTTTTCGGGCAATGGCAGCGGTTCTGCAAAATCTGAATATTTACCATAGGGTTCTGCGAAATAAGGGAGTGATTCTGGTTGGAGGTAAGAAAACAGGGGTGCTGCACAAAAGGGATCGCCACCATCATTACCCCGCAGATCGAGGATAAGGTTGTTGATGTTGTTTTCTTTGATTGTGGTGAAACAGCTGTCGATGAAGCCGGTAAAATAATCTGTCCTGTCGTAATAAATAAAAGTGGGAATGGTCAGGATGGCAGTGTTCTTTTCTTGTAAAATTTCAAAGGTAAGAGGCGGGTGATGGAAGTTGCTGAAAATAACCTCCCTTACCTGTAGATCGTTAGCCGGGATCAGTTCAGCTGATTCAACCATATTCAGCACTGGATTTTGGTAATTGATGGTATATTTATCGGGAAAATCAAATCGACGGGCGTAAATCAGGGGGAACCTTCGTTCGATTTGCGAATTGATAAAGTTGATGTTGAAGGCATCGGCGGAATAATTTTCACGCATTTCGGTAATGATGTCAAAAACAGGCCGGCCGTTGATTTCCTGGATGATGCTTCCATACGGAACCTGAATAGTGTCGTTATAATATCCTTTTACAACCATGTCATCTTCCAATAGTTTTATTTGCAGCGGAAAAAGGTTTTCCCTTCCGGCGTCCCAGTAGGCTCCCGGCATCCAAACTGCGGTATGTCCACAGCCGATTTTTGCCGTAATGGGCGTAGGTATCTTGTAAAATTCGTAGGGTTGCATGGGCTGCGTGATCAGGCTGTACTGATGATCGAAAAGCTTGTCAAAATCCTCTTTACCGGTGTATTCGTACAGGCAGCAATATTCGTTTTCGAGGGTTTGCCGCAGCATATTAAAATCTGTTTGCATTTCGTCAACAGTAAATATAACTTCCTTTCCGATGGAGCCCAGGTAATATTTGTCGAAATCAAAGTTGGCCATATCAAGTCTCTGATCCTGTCCGGCCATGTGAAAAGTTCTGCAACCATGGGGTTCATTCTCTGGATTGGGTTTTTTCTCCCATAATAACTTTCCCCCGGCTTTCTGTATTAAATATTTGTACTCATGCACAGTGCCCGAATCGCCCTCAATTTCAAACTTCCCATCATACCTGAAGTCATTGTCCGGATCGGACAACACATAATCTTTACCCGCCCATGCATTGAAAGTGCCCCTGAGAATTACAGAATCACCTTCATCCTGTGAGAACAATCCGCATTCAACAGGCGAGGTCATATCAACCCCGAAATGGATATCGTTCTGAGCTGAAGACATTCCGGGATTTAAGGAAAAAAACAATGCCACTGTGATCAGGACTAAAGTTAATTTATTGCCTTTCATTTCATTGGAGTACTATTTAATTGCTTCAACCAATCTTCCATCATCGTTAGATAGCCCATATCATAATTCGACCAGCCTTTGCCCGATCGTGCCCTTCGCTCACTCATGCAACCGGTTTCCGAAATGATGATGTTGTGGTCGGTGCCTTCAATTAACACTATTTTATAGTTTGTATTTCCTGCTTTATGAAGCGCTCTTCTGTAGGCCTTCATTCCCTGAACCGGATCGACATTCTTATCAAGTTCACCAAAAAAGACAAGTGTAGGGATGCTGGTTTTTTCAATAACAGGGATTGCGTCTTTTTCAGAAATGCCGTCACATTTTAGTTGTTCCTGAATGAGAAAAGCTGTTTGCCTGATTCCGTTTTCACCACCAACACCTACAAGAATCATAAATGAAATGTCATTGGTTTTTTCGAGTGCCATCGGAATTACATAC
>JABMQA010001423.1 GCA_013203545.1 Bacteroidota bacterium | reverse complement strand
TTTTTTAGGATTAAATGAGTGAATAGTTTTCATGTTGGTGCGCTGCACTCCGTTTTTTTTTGTTTTAATCACTCCGTTTTTTATTAATCTTTCAAAATCGAAGCCATTCAATTGCTGCCGTTTGTTAAAAAATACTGTAAGAGAATGCAACCTTAAAAAACAGAGAACTGTGTTGTAGTTTGTTTTTTCCTATTAATAGGTCCCATCCATTCATCGGGTAGCTATAAAGGTTATTGGAGTTATAGTAATCAATAGAATGGGTGCCATCAAGATAATCCATTATATAGGTTAGTTTACCGCTAAGTCTGAGTTTCGGGGAGATATAGTAGTAAGCATCCAGTCCGGCATTGAGGTTATACGATTTGTTTTTGGATTCCTGGTTTTCACTTTGCCAATAATAGGTTCCCTTATTATAGTTCACGAACGCTCCTACGGAAATAGTCAGGTAAGTTCGGGTGTTAGGGGAAAATCCCATTTCGGTATTGAGCCAGAGGGAATAATCCATATTATTAATTTTTTCGGTTGATTGTACATAATCCGGCATCTTGTAATCTTTTTTTACCTGATACGTAGCCGGACCGACACCCAGTTTACTCTGGAAGGAGTATTGCCACTTTTGATGAATGGGTTTTTCGTAGTCAAATCCCATGGCAATGAGCAATCGTTTTGCTGTGAACCGGGAAGTTTCATCCTCGTCTGTTTGAGGATAGGTTGATGAGCTTTCTCCGATATCCTGCTTTTGCCCATTAGTAGCAATGTTCATTTCAGGTTCTACACCAAAGTAAACGCGGTAGCCAGCCAGCCGCTGTTGACGGTCGCCATAAGCCCACATATCGTTAAGTGATGTAAAGTAAGTTATGTCTGTATCCCTGATCAATCCCATAGTGGTAAGAACACTATTCACAGTATCCAACTCTTCAATTTTCTGCAAACGGGAATCGAAAAAACGTTTATTTTTTACTTCTGATATTTTTTCAGACATGGCGATGATCTCATCATGAGACGGGATCCGTTGCAAACGATTGACCTTAAGAAGTTTGTTGAGGATAAAAATGGATTGTCGTGCATCCTGTACTTGTTCAATCCGGCCGCTACCAATATAAAGGGGGAGTTTTACGAAAAAATAATTGGATTCTAAACGAATTTCTGAATTGTAATAATTATCGAGCGAGTAGTTTTGTTCAGTGTTTTGTTTCCTGTTCTCCAAAATGAACCAGGTTGAAAGCTGAATCTCAAAGTATTTTAAATTCCTGTAATAAAAACGGTTATCGCTTTGCACATTAATATTAATAGTTGTTTGAATTTGCGATAGGTCAGTAGTATACTTGTATGGCGGCAAATTATCTGATTCAGTCTGTTGATTTAACATCGAATACCTTGAATCCAGGGAAATGTTTTGCTGGCCCTGATATTTTATCGAATTTTGGTAATAGTTATAGTTGGCAAAAAAATTACCATTTATCCCGGAATAATCACTTTTATGCCCCTCAATAGAATTGGTCTCATTATTTATGTCTGAACCTGAATTCAGGATTAGATCCAACTGATGCCTCTTCAGGTTGGGCAGCTTGTAGTCGGAAAGTTTAAATTCATCAAGTTGGGCGAAGACGGTTTGACCAATAAAAAATAAGCAACTTACGAAAAATGAAATTTTGAAATGGCGCATGATCATGATAACTATATATTAAGATTGTTAGATATTATCATAAATGTTTTATGAGTGATGTAAAATTAGAAATTTTATGGACTATTCGTCACATTATTTAACTGGTTAATCGAAAAACTATTTTTATAAAAGCAACTAAGATCATATCAATCATGTGTTTTAGGATATGCATGGGTAAAATTTAGGTTACATCTAAAATATTAAGGTTTTAAATCTTATTGCAATAAGCACTACTTAATAATCACCAGGTTTGTTTTAAGATAATCAACCGATGACCTGCCCACCATAATTTCAAATTTCCCGGGTTCGACAAGGTATTCCATGTCAATGTTCCAGAAAGCTAATTTTGATTGGTCAATCGAAAACGTCACGGTTTTGGTTTCGCCCGGCTGAAGTGTGATTTTCTGAAAATCCTTCAGCTCCATTACGGGTCTGGTAACTGAACTTACCAGGTCACGTATGTAAAGCTGGACAATCTCATCACCCTCCATCGTGCCTGTATTGGTAATGTCGAATTCCAGTTCAACAGACCCGCTGGTTTTCATAAGGCTGTCGGATAAGCGCAGGTTTGAATAGTCGAATGTTGTGTAGCTCAAACCATGTCCGAATGGGAACAAGGGATCGGTACCTCCCGAAACATATTCAAAATACCTGGCACCGGGTTTATGGTTATAATACATGGGAAGCTGACCGGCCGATCGCGGATAGGTGATGGTTAATTTACCCGAAGGAGAGGTCTCTCCAAACAGGATCTTGGCAAACGCATTGCCAGTTTCCTGCCCCATGTACCAGCCATCAATTATTGTCGGCACATTTTCAGCTATCCAATTAATGGTTAACGGGCGGCCATGCATTAAATATACAAGGACAGGTTTGTTGGTGGCAACAATGGCTTTAACGAGGTCTTCCTGATCGCTTAAAAGATCCAGGGTAAAATTGTCACCAAAATGGCTTGGTAACCACGCTTCACGACACAACTGTTCGTTTTCTCCAACGGCCACAATGATAAAATCAGCCCTGTCGGCTACCTCTACTGCTTCCTTTATCAGCCGTTGGTTTTCCTCTTTCGTGGGAAAAACCACCTCATCAATAAACTGGTAATTGTTCATGCTGGTATCGCTGCCATTTTTTGTTATCCGGCACCCCTCGGCATAAAGTATTTCGCATTGATTCCCGGCTTTGTTTTTCACACCTTCCAACAAGGTGACAGCATTTTTGGGGATTCCGGAATAATCACCATAATAATTGGTGTTTGCACAGGGCTCAATTACAGCTATTGTATTGTACTGGTTCTTTCCGATTGGTAGCAGATTCCCTTCATTTTTTAACAGAACCATCGATTTTTCAGCGGCCTTTAACGCGAGTTCGTCTGCTTCGGGAAGAGACGATACCTCGATGGCTTTTTGCGGATCAATATCTCCGCTTTCAAACAGACCGAGTTTGAATTTTAGTTCCAGGATTCTTGAAACATTCATGTCCAGCTCGTCCGCTGTTATCCTATTTTCCTTCACAAGGTCAACAAGATGCCGGTAATTTGAACCATTGGGCAGGTCGATGGTAACCCCGGCTTTGAAAGCCTGGTAGGCTGCTTCTTTTTCGGTTTCGGCCACGAAATGTTTTTTCCACAACTGATCGATACCATACCAATCCGAAACTACCACACCATCGAATTGCTATTCATCACGGAGGATATCCTTTAACAACCATCGGTTGGCATGGCTGGGAATGCCATCAATTTCATTGTAGGAGGACATGACAGATGAAGGTTTTGCGTTTTCGATGCACATTCTGAATGACTCCATGTGAAATTCGCGGAGGATGCGGGTTGAGAAATTCCCGGTAGATTGGTTGATGCCGCCCTCCGGTTCGCCATAGGCCACCAGGTGTTTTAAGGTTGCTGCAACGTGATCAGGGGCAATTGAGCCATCATCGCTTCCCTGGAACCCTTTTACCAGCGCTGATCCCATGATGCCGCAGAGGTAAGGATCTTCACCAAATGTTTCACCTGTGCGGCCCCAGCGCGGATCACGGCAAATATCCACAACCGGCGAAAGTACCATGTTTGTTCCCCAGGCACTTACTTCCCTGGCAATATAATTGTAAAGCTCTTCTGCCAGTGCAGGATCCCACGAACATACCAGCCCGATGGCCTGCGGAAAAACGTTTACCCCCGGTCTCATCAACCCGTGGTGGCCTTCGTCAAGAAATATAACCGGAATCCCGAGTCGGGTCTGCGTCTTCAGGTAGTTCTGTAACTTGTTTCTGAGTTCGGCAGTTGCTTGAAGTTCACGGTTAAAGCTTGGGTTCATCATCCCGGCACCATTACCAAACATGGAGTCCATTTTTGCCGGATCATTCAGAAATACTTCGTCAAGCTTTGGCCGGCGGGGATGAAAACTTGTCAATTGTGCCACTTTTTCCTCCAGGGTCATGCGCGAGATTAGATCCGCCACCCTTTCAACAACGGGCAGGTTGGGGTTTTTATAATTGGGTTGTTGTGCTGATAAAAAACCCTGGCAGGGTAATAGCAGCAATCCGGTTATAAATAGTTTTAAGATGTTTGTCATATTTGTCGGAATTTTAGTTTTGTCAGTCAAGATGATTTGTTAATGGGTCGTAAAACAATTTTATGCTGGTAAAAATAAGAAAATGTTGGGTCGGGAGAATTTAGAATTGATGAATTCAGTTGTCAATACAAATATTAATTTCTCTCCTATAGTCTCCGTTAATATATCCATCAACAAATTCAAGTTCCTGGGTATAATCGTTTTCCGATGAATCATCCGAAATGTGAACAATGAACTTAAACCCTGTAATATCACGGATGCTTTTACTAAAGTTTCCTGACCAAAGCTTCAAGTTAGAATTATTTCTGTGAATTTCATCCCTCTTATCCAGTGTTTTAAATTCCATGCCGGGGACAAATCTCAGGATATTCCTATAAGTTTCCTTATCCTTAGTAAAGAAATTCACTGTATTAATAATTTTTTCTCCATCCGAAAAATGAAGCTTGCCAACTATCATTTCTTTTGAATTATATCCCATTGATTCATAACCCAGATAGCCTTTGATATTTGAATTGGGGATTTCTATGCTATAAAGTTTGGCATCATATTCCATGACCATTTTTAAGTCAGTGTAATTATAAAGCTGATAGCGATTTTCCCCACCGCAACAACCATATTTTACCGATTTGATCATGCCATTGTAGATTTCCACCTTATCTGCCTCCACAGAAATGGTTCTGATTACCGGATTATTTGTAAGATAATCACTCATCATTTCAAGCCTGATTGCTGATGCCTGGCCTTCCGCCCCTGAAATTCTTTTAATTTCCTGAATTTCTCTGATAAAGACTTTTTCAAATTCTTTACCCTTTTTCATTTCCTCCTCATATAATTCACATCGTTTGATGACTTTAATTGTCATTCCATTTTCTTCCTGGTATGTCAGGTATTGATTGAAACAGCTATCGGCAAATGATGGCTTGTTTTCAAGGATTTCATTGAAACTTATACTTGTCCTGATGTTAGATTTATAGGTGTAACCATCGAGGGCAATGTGAATTTCATCAAGGTTGTGGTACTTATAATTTGTTTTGTCATGGTTTTCATAGATATCAAATTGTTTGTATGTAAACCCAATGCTGTCTCCATTTATATCAAGCAGGGCGGAACCGGGTTTGATGTTTTTTTTGTCGATTAGACTTTCGGGTTTTACATAACAATTAAGGGATACTTTGAACCAGTCATAATTTGGTTCCACTTTAACAATATCAATCTTAATATAGTCATTCACCGAGAAAAGTTTTTCTCCGTTGGGCAAGTCTCTGATGTTGGCAGGTCCGTTAATATACTGCCCTTTCATCATTAAGGCGGAAAGAAGCAGGAAACAGGTGGTTGTTAGGCTAATAATACGAGGGATTTGTGTCTTCATCAGTGTTTTATTTTTAAGGTTTAATCTCACCAAAACCAACAAGTTTCCGCTGCTCTTCATCCCACAGGCGATAATGTGCCGACTGAAAGCTTGACAGAAAAGTAAGTGGTTTTATCTGAAAAAGTGGGTTCTCTTTGTTACACTTTTCCAGGTTGTAGTTGGGTATTTTCGGGCTGAGGTGGTGGATGTGATGAAACCCGATATTTCCTGAAAACCACTGTAATAGTTTTGGGAGTTTTAAATAGGAGCAACCTGTCATGGATATAACCTTAAAGTCCCAGTTTTCTGTACGTTCCCAGACAACATCTTTATACTGGTGCTGGACATAAAAGAGCCAAACCCCAAATACCGAAGCAAAAAACAGCACCGGAACCTGGATGAGCAGGAAGGTTTTTAATCCAATCCAAAGCGACATAAGCAGGATGGCCACAACCAGCCCGAGTGTGGTCAGGTGTGTGTAGATTTTTATTTTTGGAGGCTGATCCCGTCCCGGAATCCGGAAGAGTAGCGTAAAAAGAAGAAAAGGTGCTATTACAAACAGAAAATACGGATTGCGATAAAGGCGGTAAATAAATTGTTTTCGGGATGGCCGGTTTTTAAATTCCTCCACCGTAAGGGTCATCACATCGCCAACGCCCCGTTTATCAAGATTACCTACAGTTCGGTGATGTAGCTGATGCTCCCAATGCCATTTATGGTAGGGTGTAAATACCATGAATCCGGTAATTATTCCTACAATGCGGCTCAACATAGGCGATTTGAAAAAAGAGCCGTGACCGCAATCGTGAAATATTATGAATATTCTTACCAGAAATCCCGAAGCAACTACTGATAATCCCAATGTAAGCCAATATGAAATTTCAATGCTGTATATCATTAAAATCCATAATCCGATGTATGGAATAAGTGAGTTGGCTATTTGCCACCAGCTTTTTAAAGGGCTGGGCTGGTTGTACAAGCTAATTATTTGTATCCAGTTCGACCAGTCTTTTTCATGAAAACCATTAATGCCTTTATTATGGCCATATGCTGTTTTTTTGATTGGGCCTGTTTGTTTTTTCATTTCATTGATAGTATAAAATTGTGATCCGCTTTGATTCTTTCACACTTATCTCAAACATTTGATCTATTTTCAAATGTTTTTTCAAAGATATTAAAAATTCTGCTTTGCTGATCCGCTACGGGGAAATTGGGTGTATAAGAATTCTCCTTGGGAAGGTCGTTTTAACCTTTTCGATAAAGCATGTTGGTTTATAAACCATGTCATTTACATTTTTAACCTGAATAATTTATTACGCTAAATAGCGCGAAGCCGAAAAGTTTAAAAACAAGTTACATTTATCACAGGGATGCCATCCCTCCACCTGGTAAATACAAATCACCTGAAAGAAAAATATGAATGGGAAGGTCTCACAACACCCAAAGAATCCAGGGATGGCATCCCTCTTTGGGGTTGAGCAATCCGGTTTTTTTATGGTTGAATGATAGAGCGATTTGACCGTAATGAAATTGTTTATTATGGGGGGTAAAACCTGACAGCGTTCGACGCAGGAGGATCTGTTAGTGTTGTGGAAGGGGAGAAAAAAGGGAAATGGAAAACGGAAAATCCGTTTAATCAGGATTAATCTGTTATTGATCCGAAAGGCTGGTGGGTTTGCATTGGGTTGAGACCCCAGGCATGGTGTCTCCACTGCAACCCGTCAGGTTAACAAAGATACAGGCATCAATCTGTTATCACAATTGTGCCGGTGAGATGGTTATGAATTTTAAACCTTTATTCCCCGGCACTATTCAATAACCTCATAAATTACCAATGGATTGGATTTGTTTTTAAGGCTGACCTCTCCAACTTTTTGGCATTTGAAATATTCCTTCACTTGTTCAAAGGATGTTTCGCTTATGATGATCTGCCCGGGTTTAGCGGCAGACTGAAGGCGTGAGGCGGTATTTACAACATCACCGATCACAGTGTAATCGAGGCGACGAAGGCTGGCAGATCCGATGTTTCCTGACACCAATTCGCCGCTGTTTATGCCTATGGAAACATTTGGTTTAAAAGTAACATGCTCTGAGATGGAGGGCAATTTTGCTATTTCTGACCTTACCTTAAGACAGGCATCAATGGCCCGGTCGAAATGATGTTCTCCACGGAAAACGGCCATGATGGCATCGCCGATAAACTTATCGATGAAGCCGCCCTGTGCAATAATCTCCTTTACCATCACATCAAAATAGCTGTTCAGTAATTTCACCACAGTATCGGGTGTTTCGTTTTCGCTGATGGAGGTAAAGCTGCAGATATCGATGAAAATAACAGTGGCCTCCACCGTTTCGTTGGACATCAACGATGATTCAAACTCCCGCGTACTCATAAAATTGAGCACTGTTTCATCCACATACATTTTCAGGATGTTGTTTTCTTTGATTGCTTTGAGTGTATTGCGCAATTGCAGGACATGTTTGATGGTTTTTTCGATGGTTAGTTCCAGGTCATTGAAATTCACAGGCTTGGTAACGAAGTCGAAAGCCCCACGGTTCATGGCGGTGCGGATATTGTCCATATCTCCGTATGCCGAAACAATTACGGATTTCAAAATGGAATGCTGTTCGTTGAGTTTCGAGAGCAGGGTAAGCCCATCCATTTCAGGCATATTGATATCGCTGAGCACCACATCCACATCCGAATGTTGCTGCAACTGCTCCAGGGCATGTCTCCCATTTTCTGCAAAAACAAATTCGTATTGATTTTCCCTAATCTGTTTACGGAACTTCTGCTTGATCAAAATCTCAAGATCAGACTCATCGTCCACTACTAATATTTTTGCCATCGGTATTTTATATTTTGTTGTTTTTGGTGGAATAATAAATATCTTCTGTTGCAGGGTGCCATTCCTTTAATATGAATCAACCAGGTATTATCCTGACGAATCAGGGATGGTATCCCTCATGGGTTTCTTCGGTTTAATTATCCGATATTCTGCAAAACATTTGACCTTTATTCCAGGGATTTAATTTTCCCTTTCAATGCATTAAAGTCAACTGGTTTGGTAATGAAATCATCTGCCCCCAATTCCATGGCCCTGTCGTAATTTTCAGCATCGCCATAGGCTGTTATCATCATTACCACAGGTGGTGGTAGGTGGGGCTTTTCTTTGATTTTACTCAGCAATTCCAACCCACTCATTCCGGGCATATTTATGTCTGAAAGAATCAGTACTGCCTCATGCTGGCAATTCCCCAGGCAGACCAGGGCTTCCTCACCGGAAAAGGAGAAGACAAACTCAACTTCACCGGTTTTTATTTCTTTGCGAAACCGCTGTTCAAACAGAGGCTGTATGTCCTTTTCATCGTCAACTACCAGTATTTTCATATGTTCTAAATTTATCTGTTCAAAATCATCTGATAAATTAAAATAATCCGACTTTATTAACGGACACGATTTAATACAATAATAAACTCCGTTCCTTCACCTTCCTTTGTTTCCACCTTCAATTCCCCGCCATGCCCTTTGGTGATAATATCATAACTCAAACTTAGTCCCAACCCTGTACCCTGCCCGGTCGGTTTTGTGGTAAAGAAGGGTTGAAATATTTTATCCAGTGCATTTTTCGGAATACCACTGCCATTGTCCTTTACTGTGATCTTAACTTTATCGTTTAAACTTTTTGTACTGACTAAAACAACAGGGCGGTAACCGTTTTCATTTTGCTTCGCCCTTTCTGAGGTGGCATAGAAAGCATTGTTTATCAGGTTCAGCAATACCCTGCCTATATCCTGCGGATTGATTTCGATTGTAGTTAAACCCTTGTCAAAATCTATGTTAAATTCGGCATTAAAGGATTTGTCTTTTGCTCTCATTCCATGGTAGGCGATGCGCAGAAATTCATCAGCTAAGGCATTGATATCAGTGGATGTTTTTTCGCCGTTGCTGTTGCGGCTGTGTTGCAGCATGCCCCTGACAATGGCATCAGCCCGCCTGCCATGATGGTTTATCTTGCTTTCGTTAACTGAGATATCTTCGAGGATAGCTTTTACCCCTTCAATATTTCCAGATGCCAGCTCTTCTTTTATTTCATCAATTAACTCTGAATTCACCTCCGAGAAATTGTTGACGAAGTTGAGTGGATTTTGAATTTCGTGGGCGATTCCTGCGCTGAGCTCTCCCAACGATGCCATCTTTTCGGCGTGGACAAGCTG
>JABMQA010001422.1 GCA_013203545.1 Bacteroidota bacterium | reverse complement strand
TTGTATACAAATTAATAAAATACAAACAAATATCATGTCAAAATCAGTTATTACAAAAAAATTTGAATTAGACGATGGAAGAACCATTTCAATAGAAACAGGAAAGTTAGCTAATCAGGCTGATGGAGCTGTTGTAGTTAAGATGGGTGATACTATGCTAATTGCCACGGTAGTTGCAACAAAAGAAGCAAGGGAAAATGTTGATTTTATGCCACTTACTGTTGAATATAAAGAAAAATATGCTGCAACAGGAAAATTTCCCGGTGGCTTTTTTAAAAGAGAAGCACGACCTTCGGAATATGAAATATTAATTGCAAGATTAGTTGACAGAGCACTTCGCCCTTTATTTCCTGATGATTTCCACGGTGACACTCAGGTAATAATTACATTAATTTCAGGAAGCAATGACACTGCACCCGACGCATTGGCTGCATTAGCTGCTTCTTCGGCATTAACTATTTCGGATATACCTTTTAACGGACCAATTTCTGAAGTCAGGGTGGCAAAAATTAATGGAGATTTTATTATCAATCCTTCAATTAAAGAGTTAGAAACTGCCGAACTTGACCTTATAGTAGCAGCAACTATAGATAATATTATTATGGTTGAAGGCGGGATGAAAGAAGTATCAGAAGAAGTAATGCTTGAAGCTATTAAAGTTGCTCATAATGCAATAAAAGTTCAATGCCAGGCACAGCTTGAACTGGCTGAAATGATTGAAAAGTCAAAGGTAAGAAGAGAATATACTCACGAAGAAAATGATGCTGAACTTAAAGAAGCATTAAAACAAGCCACTTACGATAAACTCTATCAAATAGCAAAATCAGGTAATAATTGTAAGCATGAAAGGTCTGAAGCTATTGAAGCAGTAAAAAACGAATTTATCAGCACCTTATCAGAAGAAGACAAAGAGGCAAAAGCCAAATTAATTGACCGTTATTTTCATGCTTCTGAAAAAGAAGCAGTGAGAAATGCTGTATTAAATGAAAAAATTCGTCTGGATGGAAGAAAATCAGATGAAATAAGACCAATATGGTCTGAAGTTGATTATCTGCCGGCTGCACACGGCTCAGCAATTTTTACTCGTGGTGAAACACAGTCGCTCGTAACAGTTACTTTAGGTACAAAACTTGACAAACAAACTATTGATGGTGCCGTATTTGAAGGTAAAAGCGATTTTCTGCTGCACTACAATTTCCCGGCATTTTCCACAGGCGAAGTAAGACCGATTCGTGGAACCAGCCGACGTGAAATTGGTCATGGTAATCTTGCCATGAGGGCATTAAAACGCGTTATTCCTGACGATATGGAGAACCCATACACTATCAGGATTGTCTCAGATATACTTGAATCCAACGGATCATCATCAATGGCTACGGTTTGCGGAGGTACACTTGCCTTAATGGATGCCGGTGTTAAAATATCAAAACCTGTTTCAGGAATTGCTATGGGCTTGATAACTGATAATGAATCAGGTAAATTTGCTATACTTTCGGATATTTTGGGTGATGAAGACCATCTTGGTGATATGGATTTTAAAATTGCAGGAACAAAAGATGGAATTACTGCCTGTCAGATGGATATAAAAGTTGAAGGACTTTCTTTCGATATTCTTCAAGAAGCACTTGAACAAGCCAGAGAAGGACGAATACATATACTTTCCGAAATGGAAAAAACTATTTCTCAACCACGTGAAGATTACAAACCTCATGTTCCAAGAATTGAAAAAATGACAGTTCTTAAGGAATTTATCGGTGCAATAATCGGCCCCGGAGGGAAAGTTATCCAGAAAATTCAAGAGGAAACCAATACGACAATCGTTATTGAAGAAGAAGGCGATCTTGGAATTATTGATATCGTTTCAAGCAACAAAGAAGATATTGAAGCTGCCAAAGAAAAAATCAAACAAATAGTTGCAATTCCGGAAATTGGAGATATATACAAAGGCGTTGTTAAAAACATTGTTCCTTTCGGGGCTTTTGTTGAAATACTTCCAGGTAAAGATGGATTACTGCATATTTCTGAAATTGAATGGAGTCGATTGGAAAACGTTGAAAGTGTTTTAAAAGTTGGTGATGAAATAGAAGTTAAACTAATAGGTATTGATAGCAGAACCGGTAAATTAAAGCTTTCACGAAAAGTTTTATTATCCAGACCATCGAAAAGTTAGGAATTACGGATTTTAATATTTAGTCTGGTCTAAATAGTAAGAATATAAAATGTTAGCCAATAGTAACATTTTTTGTAACTTAATTAATGATATTTCGTACAATTTTTACCAATTCCAATTAAATTTTACATTATATAAATTATGAGGCAACTAAAAATTACCAAACAGGTAACGAATCGTGAAACCGCTTCATTGGATAAATACCTCCAGGAAATAGGAAGAGTAGATCTTATTACAGCAGATGAAGAAGTTCTATTAGCTCAAAAAATTAAACAGGGCGATAAGTTAGCTCTGGAGAAACTTACAAAAGAAAATTTACGTTTTGTTGTTTACGTTTCAAAACAATATAAAAATCAAGGATTAACTCTGCCCGATTTAATTAATGAAGGTAATCTCGGA
>JABMQA010001421.1 GCA_013203545.1 Bacteroidota bacterium | reverse complement strand
TTGGTGGAAGCTGGGCTGTATCGCCAATAAATGCTACCTTACGTTCCTGGAAATAGGTGAACATATGATCGAGTAAACGGCCATCCTCAAACAAAAGAAAGGGATTGGTTTCCGATTTATCAGCAATCATCGAGGCCTCGTCTATAAAATACACAGTATCTTTATCATCATAATTATGCTTAAGCTTGAAAGCCAGCCTTTTGTTGTCTTCATCAATTTTCGAATCGTTTTCATCAAGCATATAAATGGCCGAATGTATGGTTTGTGCTTCCCTGTGCGTGATGCTACCAAGCACTTTTGCTGCACGTCCTGTGGACGCCCAAAGTTTGTATGGAATCTCAACTTTGTCCATATAATCGAGAACGCCCTTCAGTATTGTTGTTTTTCCGGTACCGGCATACCCGGTTAAAATAAACACGGCATCACTATTCCCATACAAAAAATCAACCAGGGCATTAACGGTTTGACGCTGGCCCCCATTCAGTGGGAAAGGAAAGTATTTTTGAAGATCACTCATGGTCATTATTTACGATGACAGTTTAGGATAATCACGAAACTGATGAAATTCAAATTTAGTGATTTTTTCGCCATCGGAACCAACTTGTACTTGTCGGTTTGTTGTGGAAGCTACACAGCGAATTCCTTTAAGAATGAAAGTTTCTAGATCTAATTTTAGAAAGGATAACGCTTTATTAAAGACTATTTGTTGTTCTTGAGTAAATACTACAATATTGTCCATTCATACAGAGAATATGGTTGTTAACAGAATTAACTATAAGTTTACCTGAATATACTTCTGGATATAATTGTTAAGTAAATCGAAGGGCCTATAATCCAAAATGCCTATCATCGATTCAATTTTTTCAATTACACCTGTGTCCAAAATTCTTTTTAATTCCTCTCGCTTCACGCCCTCTCCCCTATGAGCAATGTCGTTTCTTAACATATCAATTGAGATAACGCAATTATTAAAATTACTGTTTAGTGAAGATAATAAATTAATGAATTCCATAGCCAGAGCGTTAGTATCCATTTTAGCAACCATTTTAGCAAATGAAATAGTAACGGGCAAGGATAAATGGTTTAAATAATTTATGTCCATCGGTTTTGTCAGGTCAGCACCTGTTTGGAAATCAGGATAATTACACTTAATGTGCCTGAGCATCTTGAGCCTATTCTCCAGATTATTGCTCGTAATATCAATGTTGGTGTGAGAACTGGCATACTCGTTAAAGAACTGTTCGATGAAAACGGCAAGAGACATAACAAATTCACTGAACTTTTCGATCTTAAGATAAAAGCTTGCTATCGAAAACAACTCACTTATTTTAAACGCATGCTTCTCATTATCATTAAGAAAGATATCACGAAAATCATCATTGTAAAATTGCTTTTGATTTTTGTAATCGGCGATTATTTGAGGTACTTTACAATCTGAAAACCTCTTTTTGCCAATTGCTGAAATATCATTGAACAAAAAGTGAATCCTGTAATCTCCAAACATCAACAAACATCTGAGATCATTTATTACAGGGTTATCTTCCATGGGGAGTAATGAATTTGCCGCCGAATAATTGCCATTTGAAATCAGTGATTGAATTTGCTCGGAAATTATGATTTTGCGGTACTCATATTGATCTACCCTGGTAAGCGTATCTTTATCGATAGGTTTGTAAAAGACATCAAATTTTGTACTATCCAAAATAAATTCAGTCGCAATTTTTAAGGATGACTTTTGCTGGGCGGTTCCACCAGCGTCACAGATGATAAACTTCTCGGTATCATGCTTCTCGCATAACTTGTGTAACATATCACGGTAAAATCTGAGAAGATAGTTATTGTTGGTAACGTTTTTTGTATATTCAATGATTTCGGTGGTGATATGGTATTCCTTCTCAATTATAGATTTAATGATTTTTGCCTCCCATAATGTATCCTGATCCTGTTTAGTTTCATCAACCTGGTTGGAACAGATAAGATAAACCTTTTCAAAACCATTATCATTACTTTCCAGGAATGAATCAAGGATGCTTATTTGCAGGTCAATGCCAGATAGTGTACCATTCTGCAACCTTTTCAAAATTTCCTTTGTAAAAGATCTGAACGAGTGATTTGCACCCATTAGCTTGAGACCGGTATCATCGCCCGGCTTCGATGTAAATAATTCACCATTGAATTTCAGGTTTCTGTTACCAAGGTTTGCGATTAAAATTTGTTTCATAACACCGTTAGATTGCCTATATTTTAGAATTTATTTTTCAGGCTATTTATCTGCCCAAATCACTTAGGAATATCACCAAGATATTTGAGCTTAACAAATCCCAATAAGTCACCATCCTCATCCATTCTCCTTGATTTTGGGAACATATCATAATCAGCGTACTTCCTCATGTTGCCCGGCCTTGCTTTGTTGACAATTTTACCCCATATTTCATCCGGCACCAAATGCATATTTTTTTTTGCCCAATTACCTGTCATAAAAGTCCAACCACTTCCGTGGCCCAGTCGTAATAAAGCCTCATTTGCTTTGTAATCGCGCGCAGCATCCAGTATTCCGCTAAGATTTTTAAGATATTCATCAACAACCTGATAATTCTTATATTCATCCCACAATTCTATTTCTTCTTGTAGAAGTTTGATCGTGTGCTTATTGATGATAGTAAGTAGGGTTTCATAGCTATCCAGGAAATGTATGTCTGTATGGATGTTTTTTCTCATGAGGTTTTCCTTAAGTTTTATCTGGTCAATAGCAAGTTTAAAGTCGCTTTCCATCCCTGATCCAATTGCTTCGGTAAGTTGGCCCACACTTTTGTTCAGGCTTATGTCCCGATGCATATAGTTCATACTCATTACATTCATGGCAAGGGTGCTGTGTTTTTCAAACATTACATCCCCTACATGCAGAAACCTTAGAGAATCATGGTTGGGGTCTTTTCCAAATAGTTTTTTTGAAATCCAGGAATCATCCAGTTGTTTCTTCCTGTTAAAAAAATCACTGTCGGGAATACCAGACAAGCGGTTTACCAGGCTGGTGAAAATTGCTGTCCGTATGGCGCCTTTTAATGAGGATCCCGGGATGTAGGGTTTCGCAGTTCCATTGTGCAGTTGTTCTTTTAGCGATTTAACATTGGCGATACTTTCGCAGTATACATCCATTACCCTTGAACAAACTTCACTGATTTGAATTCCGGGCTTTCGTAATTCTAGGTAATCAAGCAGGGGTTTGCCTTTTTCGATAATACTGACCCATTGCCCGATATTTTCGGTTCCAATTATATCAAGCACCTTTTTTTCATCAATAATCCCTACCTGTTCCCCCTGGTTGAGAAACTCGGTATTCTTCTGAAATTCAACACCAGAACCAATATGTACTGGTGTTATGGTTTCAATCTTGCAATTGTTCATTTTTGTTAGGTTTATTTTGATTCAAGCAATGGTAAGAAAAAACCCCGTCCATCGCGATAAACCGGGTGCATATCCTGTGTGTTCCACTCCGGTCTGATATCTGTTATTTTGCCAGCAAGCCTGGCCTGCGGAAACACCGATCCACATGAAAACATATATACTTGCTTTTTCCTCAGGTGCCTGAATTCATCGTTTGAACTGCCAGCCATATAACCACCTCTTTTTTCAAGGTTATAGGAGCTTTCATCAAGCATGGAATGATTTATTTCCTCTTTGGCCGGGCAGTAAAGAGATAAACTTACTTGTTTATCAGCATCTTCTGGCAACTCAACATCAATATTTTCAAAGATAGGTTCAGGTAACCTGAACTGGCCATTCCCAACACTTTTATCAGTGCCAAATCCTGTATCAGATAAATACCTGAGGCAGGCTTTAATAATAGATTCTTCTTTGCCTGTTTCAATTATGAAAAACAAACCAGAACCTTCCTTAAACCATATCCTGTCGATATAATAAGGAATTGAATCGCCTGCACCATCCCGGGGGACCATTACTCTTTGCTGAACTTCCTTCTGATAAAATGGAAGTTGATCATTTTTTCCATCGGTCATAAAGCTATCGTTGAAACAATCCTCCGCAACATTTATTTCCTGCTTGTTCAGCACTTTCTCAAACACTTGTTTTTCGAGGAATTCAACCTTTTTCAATTTTTTCGGAAGCTTAGAATCTTCCGGGTTTTCCGAAACAGGAAGTTTTGCCATCGGTTTTGGGAAAAACAACAAGTTACGGCTAAATGGAAAAGCCGAGCTTACCC
>JABMQA010001420.1 GCA_013203545.1 Bacteroidota bacterium | reverse complement strand
TTTCCTTTTCTGGACTTCTACCGGGTATTGATAAGGTACACTCCTGGTTGGAACTGGAGAAAATGTACCGACCGGATGTGATTCCGGCATTTGCAGATCAAACGGTTATAACCTGGGGTCTTATAAAAAAGGTGGGGGATACGGTTGAATATGTGAATGAAAACGGGGAAGCATTAAAACTGGTTCTTGTTGGTGGATTGGCCAATTCGATCTTTCAGGGAAATATCCTGATATCCGGCAGGCACTTCCGGCAAAATTTTCCATCTGTGAGCGGTTCTAAGATCATGCTGGTGGATGCGCCGGATCATACGGATCCCAGTGCAATTCAAAATACATTGAATTCATATCTGCCGGATTATGGCGTTCAGGTAACAAATACAGTGGCCAGGCTGGCAGAATTCAATTCGGTTACCAATACTTACCTTACCGTATTTATGTTTCTGGGTGGCCTGGGTGTGATCATTGGCACGCTGGGAATGGCTATCGTATTGTTGCGCAATATGCTCGATCGTCGTCAGGAGTTGGCTTTATTGCTGGCATTGGGGTTCAAAAAATCAACGGTGTTTAAAGTGATATTTTATGAAAACCTCTTTTTATTGCTTGCAGGGCTTACCATTGGATTTCTTTCAGCCATCATAGGCATTCTGCCATCTATACTATCGGCATCCTTTGCAATGAACACGGCGTTTCTGATTATCCTGGTCATTGTCATTTTGCTGAATGGAATATTGTGGATTTTCCTTCCGTTGAGAATGATATTGAAGCGGGTTTTGATTTCAATGCTTAGTAGTGAATGAACACCTCACCGGACGTAAATGGGAGTTTAGACTTTTCCCCTTGTCATTTGCAGAAATGATGGGACCTTACACACATATGAATTTAAATGGAATCCCAGAAGTAAAGCAAGCATTTCGAAGTCTTTCAAAAAGGCATATCCAATCCATACATTTGAAGTTATCACGCCCGAAAATTTGGAAACATTTATTTTATTGCATTTGAAAACCGATTGATTGCCCACATTATTATATTTTTGCACCATGGAATCACAACGACAACTAAAAATATCGAGAATGCTCCAGCGTGATCTGGGCGACATTTTCCAGCGGGAGTTTAAAGGCCGGTTCTCAGGGGCCATGATTACCGTCACCAAGGTAAACATTACCCGCGACATGTCATTGGCACGTGTACACCTGAGCCTTTTTGCAACAAAGGATAAGGAAGGGCTCATGGAGGAAATCAGTCATCATACGGGGGAGATCAGGTATGAGCTGGGCAGACGTGTTAAAAACCAGATGCGGCAGGTGCCCGAACTGGAGTTCTTCCTTGACGACTCCCTGGATTACATCGACAATATCGAAAAACTACTCGACAAATAATTTCTTATCAAATGGAATACGACCCGATAAAACGCGGACTCGGTGAGGTTTTTAATAAATCACCCTGGAAACGAAAGTTTTTTTATAAACTGCTCGATACCTTACTGCTCAGGACATGGCACATGAAAAAGGCCATCCGGAAATGGTCACGTACGGTGGATGGGGATGTTGAAATTCTGGATGCCGGATCAGGGTTTGGGCAGTATAGTTTTTACCTTGCCAGGAAAAATAGCGCATGGTCGGTTCTGGGAGTGGATGTAAAAACCGAACAAATTGATGATTGTGCCGGGTTTTTTAAAAAGATCGGATTAAATAACATTAGGTTTGAGTACGCTGATCTTACAAAATTTGTTCGTGGTGATGCCTACGATCTAATCATCTCAATCGATGTAATGGAACACATTGAAGAGGATGTAAAAGTTTTCGAAAACTTTTACCAGTCGATGAAACCCGGCGGCCTGCTTTTGATTTCAACACCGTCCGATCAGGGTGGATCTGATGTCCACGATCACCACCATGACGAGGACTACGTTAATGATGGGACTGCCTCATTTGTAGATGAACATGTACGCGATGGCTACGGTATTGCTGATATTACCGAGAAGCTGAATAGCGCAGGATTTAGCAAAATCGAAGCTGCATATACCTATGGCCGGCCCGGGAAAATATCCTGGAAACTCTCCATGAAATACCCAATTTTGATGCTGAATGCTTCCAAGGTGTTTTTTATCATATTGCCATTTTACTATCTGTTGACCTATTGGTTTGCGTTACTGATGAATGTGCTGGATGTTAGGATGAAACACAAAACCGGAACCGGCCTTATGGTAAAAGCGTGGAAGTAAAATTATTTAGGTCGTTGTTCTTTTTGTGAGAAGTGAGATATTATGTCATTTAGTGGTCATTTAATAGTAAAACAGACAATAGCGCCAAGCGCAAATGACAACTTAATGACATCCGTCAACTGACGGACAAATGACAATAAAATGACGGCGTAGACAAATGACGATAATAAATGACAGCAAAGCGAATCACACAAATGAACTTAAATACTACACACTTTCATTTTACTTTATTACAAGTCAAATAGTTGCCGTTAATTTAAAATAGAGCTCCATCAAATCTTTTCCATTTTATATCGCCCAAAGGTATTTGTTCGCGAAAAAGTCGCACAACATCATCAATATCATTTCAGGGATATCCGTATTCGGAGTT
>JABMQA010000123.1 GCA_013203545.1 Bacteroidota bacterium | reverse complement strand
GTTCTCATCAATGGCTTTGAGGATTTGCCACTTTCCATCACCCATTATTCCCTTACTATCAATCGTTTCAAGCCATATCTTATGATGAATACGGACGTTCTTTAAATCGATACCTTTTTGTGCCATGAAAATAGGATATTAACCGGTCAAACTGATGCTTGCCGTAAAAATTATATGTAGGATTACCTTTGAATTGGCGAGTCTTAATTCAAGGGATTGGCAACCATCTTGATTTTAAATTTAAACTTAACTGTAAAATCCAGCGGCTTCTGGTTGGCCTCGACATCATATAGCAACTTGAATTTGTGTGGGGCATCTTTAATGAGTTGCGCCATTCTGTCGACACCACCCTGGTTAATGCCCAGAACGGTTGGGTTATCTAAAAGGGCCATTAGATTTTGATTTTCAACTTGAGATATCAACTCCTCACCGGCACCGGTTTCATCAGCAACTGATAGCTTTGATATGACGAGTTCCTGGTTTTCGGTACCACCAAATACCGTTAACCAATACTGAACCTCCTCAATCTGTATCTCTTTTATCTTATCTGAATACTGTGCAATAACGTCGCTATGCTCAGTGAGGTCAACAACTTCGGTATATGAAAAAACCGAATCGGTGGTAAGTACTGTAATTTCCTGCTCGTACTCGAAGCTCTCCGTAATATCAAGTATATTACTATCTTCACAACTTTGAATAATAAATGCACCCATCAGGATTGCAAAAAGTAAAATGATTTTTGTTTTCATGGTATCTGTTTTAATTATTTAATAATACGTTATTACAAAATTATGTACTTTTTAAGAAAATACAAAACTATTTATCTGTTATTCAACAAATTCTTTTAAAACAAACCCGTCACGGGTAAACTCACCATAGGTAAAGTGGGTTATCCAGTCGCCAAGGTGCACATAATAGCTGTTATCCCCAATTAATTCGATATTTGGAATGTGCCAGTGACCAAAAATAAAATAATCGATATGGCCGTTTTTTGGCAGCCAATTCTTACAAAATATAGCCAGCCTTGCTTTTTGGAAATCCGGCTCAATATCAGCCTCTTTTTCCCTGGACTCACGGATCAGATTGGCATACCGGCTTCTGCGCGACCAGAAAAGGCCCAGCCTTGTACCAATATCGGGATGAATCCACCTGAACAGGGATTGGTTTATTTTCCGCTCGAACACATATTTAATAAATTTGTATCCATGATCACCTGGCCCTAATCCATCGCCATGTGAAATAAATACCTTCTTATCCCAGAATTCACGTATTATGGGATTGCGATATAATTTCATCCCAATTTCCTTCTCCAGGTAATCAAAGGCCCACATATCATGGTTCCCCCTGAAAAAATGTATCGGAATACCGGCATCAACAATTTCTGCAAGTTTCCCCAGCAACCTCACATATCCCTTTGGTACAACTGTTTTGTACTCGAACCAAAAATCGAACAGGTCGCCCAGCAGGAATATTTCTTTTGCTTCCGCTTTAACCATGTCGAGCCACCGCATAAACTTATGCTCCCTCACAGAACTGGCTTCCCTGTCGGGAATTCCAAAATGAAAATCTGAAATAAAATATATTTTCTTTTCCTGGTTCAACTTGCTATTCCTATATATTATCACACCCCAAAACAGGGTAGAAAAGTATTCGTCAAAAATAATGTTTTAAATGGGTTAATCCGAAAGCATTTCTGCAATTTGCATTTCAATGGTAGAAAAATTCCCTCCTTTGGTAACAATTATATGACGCTCATCTATCAGAAAGTAATAGGGTAATTTATCAGGAACATTAAACAACTTTACAGCCGGCGACCGGTTACCTTCCAGATCAGAAACATTGATCCATTCCAGGCTTTCGAGTTCAATTGAATTTTCCCAGAACTCCTTCTTGATATCCAATGAAACCGCATAAATTTCGAGGCCCTTACTTTTATACTGATCATAAATCAATTTGAGCTTTTGTATTTCCGCCCTACTCCTGGGTGAAGATGACGCCCAGAAAAACAACATTACTATCTTGCTATTCAGGGAATTCAACTGAACTGTACTGTCTTCAGGCGTCATCAGGCTGATATCCGGTATTTTTTTGCCTACGCCAAGCTTTTCCTCGGTTCTTTTATAGTCCTCCCTGTTGGTAACCATTTGTTTTACACGATCGTGGTGACTAATAACATGTGTATTTTCAGGATAATTAGCATACAGTGTGCTGTCTACCAATGAAAAAAGGTCGAAATCTTCATCCTCATTTAGGATAACCCCGGCGCCCAGTCGTTGGTTGAGGACTAAAAGTGTAGCCAGTGAATGTGGGCTTTCCAGCACAGTTTTTCGGGTAAATGCTTTTTGATCCAATAAAATCAGCTGGAATGCCGAATCCAGATGCTGTCTGATCAGGTAAAAATCCTCCTTTTGCTTATTTTCCAAAAAGAGCTTACCCAGTGAATCGATTTTACTGAGATTTTTATCGGTATAGCTAAGATAGTTACGCAAGATTTCCGTCTCGGGGCTTCCAATTAAATCGTAAATTATTGAACCATCGGTTAAATTCGCCTCAATTTGTACACTGTCCTGCTTATCCAGGACAAGTGTAATAAAATCGCCATTTGCAATTTTTACCATGTAAAACCCTTTTTCTCCGGGAACATGGGCAAATGAAAAATTCCCGGAAGAATTAATTTTAACCGAATCAACCCGCTGGAGTTGCCTTACGGTTAATTCTTCGAGATACAATGTTTTACCCGTGGCCCCATCAATTCTTCCCACGATATGGAAGGCGTTGGGATCTGCCGATCGTTTACATGAAAACACAAAGCTGGTTAGGAATGCGAAAATTAAAAAACCCATACTGAAATATCCTGAACTTTTTTTCATAGATTTATCTGAACGAAATTTTATTTGAATTCTTTCATTTTTTGCTGTTAATTTGTAAAGGATATTCCATCAAATATGAAATACATCAGATCTGCCATAACAACCCTTTTGCTTCTGCTGTTTATTACGCCGCTGTTTCCACAACAATACCTCGTACTTGAAAAAACAGGTACGGTAAAAAACTTTAAATACAAAACCGGTGATAAAATCTCCATTGGATTAAAAGAGTCGGGTTTTGTTTTATCGGGTACAATTTCTAACATCATGGACTCGGCTTTTGTTTTAGATACTTACACAGAAATTAAATTTCGCGAAATCAGGTATGTTTACAGGCCGCAAGGGTTTTTTAGGACTTTGTCAGGCTTTTTTTTAACCGGTGGGATTGCATATTTCCTCATTAGTGGTGTTAACAGGACCTTCAACAATGAGTATCCCGTGGTTGAAAAAAGCATGCTCATTGTCGGCGGAACTATGGTTGGCGCTGGTATCGCATTAAAACCCTTTAAAACCCGAAAGTTTGACCTTACCCAAAAATGGAGATTGAAAACCCTGGATTTCGAAAAGTTAATTTATAACTGATCAATCATTTGCAACACCATCTTTGTCATTTGAGGTTCAGCAAGGCTGGCTGCATCTATCACACCTTCGTGGGTAATGTATTCGATTTTTCCTTCTACACCCAGGTCGGAAATCACAGAAACAGCAAAACATGAGAGCCCCATATGCCGGGCCACGATCGCCTCAGGCACTGTTGACATGCCCACCGCATCGGCCCCAATCTTATTGATATATCTGTATTCGGCCCGGGTTTCGTAGTTGGGACCGGTAACAGCTGCATAAACGCCAACATGAAAGTTTAAATTATTTCGCTTCGCAATCCCTATCGCCAGGTCAATTAACTGTTTATTATACACTTCACTCATATCAGGGAACCGGGGGCCCATCTTCGGGTCATTACTCCCCATAAGAGGATTTTGGTTTGAAAGGTTAATGTGGTCCTCAATAATCATAATGTCACCAACACTGAATTCCGGATTTGTTCCACCACTTGCGTTGGATAAAAACAGATGTTCTATCCCCAGTGCATTAAGTACCCTGATTGGAAAAGTAACCTCCTGTGAGGAGTATCCTTCATAAATATGAAAGCGTCCCTGCATGGCCACAACAGTCTTTTCTCCAATTTTACCAAATATTAACCTGCCGGGATGTCCCTTGACTGTAGAAACCGGAAAATTAGGAATTTGCGAATAATCGATCTGATCCCTGATTTCTATATGACTGGTAAAATTGGATAGGCCCGTACCGAGTACGATACCAAATTGTGGCTTTACCCGGGTATGCTGCTGAATAAATTTAACTGTTTGCTGTATTTTCTCGTACATAATTTATTACTTGATCATTAAATTCTTTCTTATATGTTTTGTGTATTTTCACTTTAATGGGAATGTAATATACCGGCAGATTGGTTAATAATGATGGTGTTTTTGGCATGAACAGCCGCATTACATCTTTTTCAGTGGTTACAATAATTTTATTTTTGGTAAAGATATCATCATATTTTTTCCTGATCTTTTGCATATCTTTAGAGGAGTAATTGTGATGATCACCAAAATTAAGTACCTCCAGATGATTTGTTAACTGACTGATATGATCAACGATCGGATAGATATTGGCAATTCCCGCAAAAAGCAAAATTGAATTTACTTTTTTGGGCACACCCTGGCATTTTGCACCTGGTATCGGCGTAATCGGGCCGTAACCAATGTAGGAAAAATAGAGTTTTTGATCGGGACGGGGCCTTAACAATCCATTGATGCGCCTCGCGGTAATAGGGGACAACATGGAACCCGTTTTGGTAACAATAATTATATCAGCCCGCCTGGCCCCTCTTTTAATTTCCCTTAATTTGCCCATCGGAAGCAAATAGTCATCTGCATATAACCGATGGAAATCGGTTAGTAAAATGGACAGCCCGGGTTTTATGTAACGATGCTGATATGCATCATCAAGCAAAACAGCATCCAGGGAAGGATAACGCTGCTTTAACTTTATCACACCTTCGACGCGATTTTCATCAACCGCTACGATGAGATTTTTAAACTTCTGCTTAAACTGAACCGGTTCATCCCCAATTTCGATGGCCGTTGATTTATCAGTGGCCAATACAAATCCGGATGTTTTACGCCCGTAACCCCTGCTAAGTGTAGCAACATTAAATTCGTTCTTCAGTAACCGCACCAGGTATTCAATTTGAGGTGTTTTACCTGTACCCCCTACTGTTAGGTTACCAACCGAAATTATGGGAAAATTAAATGCTGTTGATTTAAGAATACCCCAGTCAAAGAATTTATTACGGATCAAGGTAATAATCCCATAGATGAGTGCAAACGGAAACAACAGGAATGATAAAAGTTTCACAGTGCTCAAATTAATTTTTAGTCACATTT
>JABMQA010001419.1 GCA_013203545.1 Bacteroidota bacterium | reverse complement strand
CATCTCTTTGGTCATAGCGGTTCATCTGACATAAGAATTCTTCCGAGGGATCGTCATCCTTTGTGCAGGTTAAACATAAGGTCGGTTTTTCAATTAAATCATTATTGATCTCATATCCATCGTCATCAAAAAATCCAGCAATTTGCGTAGGATCCACGTCATCGATATGCCTGCGTCCCACGATACTATCCCTCTTTTTGATTGCAATATCAATTTCGAAATCATCATCGGGGTACGACTCCCCTGTTATGCAGGTAAAGCAAGTGTTCCCGACGAAAGCGGATCCAATAACCCAGATATCATTTCCACAACTGCACCTTTCCCCATTTTGGTGGGATTGAATTGCAGTATTCAGGTTTTTTCTCAATTCATTTTCGTTTTGAGTTGGATTATTTTCAATATGTTTATTAATGTATTTTTCTAATGAAATCGGTTTGAATCCCATATGAGCAATTTTAAAGTTTGTGCCACAAATTTAATTATTTTCATCAAATTCCTTAAGCCTTCTCAGCGACAAATTGATATAGTACATATTTTCTTCGTCATCCAGCGTGCTGTTCTTTTTATGGTATTCAATTGATTTCGGATAATTCTTAAGGTAATAATAACATTCACCAATCAAATAGTTTTTATAAATCTGATATTCCTGATCCGATACCTGTTCCATACATTCGATGGCCTTTTGGTACTGTTCATCGATAAAATAATTCCTGCCAAAATTGAATATCATGGCGTTATTTGGCATGATTTGCTCATTTTCGTTGAGTGCTTTGATCTTTTCAAGCATCTGCAATGCTTTTTTTGTATAATTGAGTTTTTCGTAAGTAGAGGCTAAAAATGGCAGGGCAAATGTATTTGCCATGTCTTGTTTGAGTAGGATTTCACAAATGGGGATGACATCAAAATGGTAATCGTTGATATAGAATTCGTAGAGGATTTCCTCAATAGCTGTACTGTCAATAGGATGTTCCATAAGCGTTGACGCGGCAAACTGCCAGAAGTCCTCTTCAGCAGGTAAACCTGTTTGTTTTGCGCGTGTTGCTATGAAATCTTCCAAAATTGGTTTTGCATCTTTACTCCCATTGAGAGTTGCCAGTTCTCCGGCATAAAACAAGTCGAAGTAAGAAACGGTCTTCGATACAAGCATTTTAGCATATATAAATGCGGTATCGTAGTCACCGGTAATAATGTTAGCTTTAACCAGGTTATCGATAATCAGCGTATCATCAGGATTAATTCTCAGCGATTTTTCGAAATGTAATTTTGCTTTTTCGAATTCAGCCTGGATAAAGTACACTGCACCCAAATCAGAAATGGCATCGGCATAATCAGGATATGCTGAAAGGATTACTTCATAAACCTGACCGGCCTCCTCCATGGTTCCTTTTTCATGGAGTTTATGTGCCAGATCAAGTAATATATATCTGGTGTCCTCCAAATTCTTGTTGTTGTCTAAATAGCTGTTGAGGCTTGCGAAGTATTTCTCGTAGTTATCCATTTCCTCGTAGCTGTTCAGCAGGTTCATCCAGGCGTTGTGGTACTGTGGGTCGATTTGCAGGATCTGGTAATAGATTTCCTCGGCCTTCTCAAAAAAGCTATCGATAAATACCGGCAGGGGCTTAAAGATCTCATTGAAGTTATTTTCGTTCAGCTCGAATTCACCGGATTCGCCATCACGCACGAATTTCGTGGTGTTGATACCAACAATTTCATCGTAGGCCATATTTCTGTACACGCAGGCCAGTGCACACAATGCTTCCGTATTTAGCGGGTATTTTTCAAGGGCGCTTTTGGCAAGTTGTTCGGCTTCAACGAATTTTTGATCCAGAATCAGGCTGTCAACCCTGCTGTGAATATTTGTTTGTGAATAGATGCAGATACTCATCAGGGTTAAGAGGGATAGTAAGAGGTTTATTTTCATGATGGTTTTCGTTTTAAATTATTATATAGTTTGTGTGGTCTCCTAACAGTTTTGTTTTCTTTTCGAATATTAAATTTAATGCCCAATTTCCCTCTCCATAATCAATTGACTATTCGTCTTTTCAAACCAGTTTAGTTTACTCATAATGATGTCATTCTCATCAACCGGTTTGTACCACTCCTTATCCCAAAAATACTTTATCAAATCCCTGGATTCAAAAACATATCCATGTCGGGCGAAAATCTCATTACGAATAATTCGTAGCTGTACAGGGTGCAACTCACCCAACTCTTTTTTGGTGATTAACCGTTTGGAAGTGAAACCGTAGAGTGTGCTGTCACTTGTGAAATTGCCGTTTTTCACAATTCTGAATGAACCATTCGGTTTTATTATAAGGTATTTTGAAATCTTCCTGTTTTTTTTCGGTAAATCAATTTCATATGACATGATCTCTGTCGAATTTTGAATTAACCTGAACAATTCATAGTCAATCACTTCTGACCATTCCTCCGTAATTTCAATGATTGTATCATTTATATCAGTTGAAAACATACAATCTGTTATAGGTGTATCAAACCCACCATCAGAATGATAGGATATTTGATGGGAATCAATTTTTTCACCAT
>JABMQA010001418.1 GCA_013203545.1 Bacteroidota bacterium | reverse complement strand
TCAAAAAGGTATTAAGATCGATAAAAAAGATATAGATAAAAAGAGGATTGTACATCATCCGGTTATTCCCGAACTTAACTATCGAATTTATCCGTAGTTTTGGGGATATTAATTAAAATGTTTCACTTAACGTAAGTTTCAGATCATTCAGCTCCCTGAATGCAACTTATTTATGCGGAGGCACAGGATAATGAATCAGTGTTTGAATGCCGGACTTTTCAAGATATTTCTGAAGCCTGTCGCGGTCAGGGGTGCGGATTACAAATAGGTGCCAGACATGACTTTTGGGCTGCTCCGGAGTGAATAGCGTTGGCAGAATGACCCTGCTGTTGTTGATCCCGGAAAGGTATAAGGCTGCCATTTTCCTTCTATATGCATTTTCTTTTTCAAGATGGCGGAGTTTGACATCCAGAAATGCAGCCTGAATCTCATCGAGCCTGCTGTTACAGCCCTCGTAATCATTTATATATTTTCTGTGCGAGCCATAATTTCTTAATGCGCTAACAATTTGGGCAAGTTCCGGGTCATTTGTGGCTACTGCACCGCCATCACCGAGAGCTCCCAGATTTTTTCCTGGATAGAAGCTCAAACCCGCCGCATGGCCCAACGATCCCGTCTTCTTTCCAAACCATTCGGCACCAATGGCCTGTGCGTTGTCTTCAATAATTTTAAGGTTGTATTTTTCTGCCAGCACATCAATATCCTTACTCCAACATGTTTGTCCATATAGATGCACTACCATAATGGCTTTGGTGCGTTTGGTAATATGTTGTTCCAACCTTGCTATGTCAAGATTATATGACCTAAGATCGGGTTCCGCCAATACAGGTGTAAGGCGGTTCTTTGAAACAGCCAGAATGGACGCAATGTATGTGTTCGCCGGTACAATCACCTCATCGCCCTCTTTCATGCATCCCATTTCCATATAGGCCTGTAAAATCAACAGCAATGCATCCAACCCGCTACCCGTGCCAATCACATACTTCACGCCCAGGTATTCAGCCAGGTTTTCCTCAAACCGTTGCAGGTTTTCACCAAGCAGGTACCAGCCGGAATCAAGAACATCTGTAAACCGATTCTTCAGTTCTTTTGCATATCTCAAATTTACCTGCTTAAGATCAAGAAATTTTATCATGGTCAGAATCGCTGATTATCAATATAGTTCTTTGCCCGATAACTTGTGTATTTGATTAAATTCGGAAACAATATCAGCAATGATCCCGGAAACCGGTTCCTGATTATGCAGCACATAAGCCGCTATCTCATTTTGATATTTCTCAAAACCAAACTTTTTAATTGCATATTCATTAACGCTTACCAGTTTATTTGGTATGTATCTCGAAAATGGCTTCACGTTTCTGGTAACAGGGGCGTTGGCTGCCACAAAAGCATAGTGTCCGACAATACAGTACTGATTAACAGAAGAACTAATACCCAGACTAGCTCCTGTAAGCAGGGTTGCTATGCCAGACAACCCACAGATCGGCGCAACAACAACCTTGTCATAAACCTTTGCATCATGCGAGATTTGGACACCTTGCATCAAAAAGATATCGTTTCCTATCCAGGTGATTTCCGTGTAACATGGCTTATGAACACCACAAAATTCGCGAATGATGTTGCGGCTGCCTATTTCTATACGGGATTCGGAACTATCGTAATAGGGATCCCGCGTATTTTGCCCTGGCGTACCGATAACAGCATGTGGGCCTATTTGGTTATAATCTCCAATCTCTGTGGGCCCGTGGATAATTGTATATGGTAAAATTTTATTCCCTTTACCCAGTATGACATTATTATCAATAATGGCTGTTGGATGTATTTCATTCATGGGTGTATCGCTTTTGCGTTTTGAACAGATGGTAATCGCGAATATAGCTCTCCTTTCTATAATAATCTGATGCCAGCACCAAACAAACCGCATTTTCCGAAAAGCCGGATAATTCCCGCCAAATACCCGGAACTAAATGAAGACCATGCTCAGGGCTATTGAGATGTAACACTTGCTTGTTTATCCCGTCGTCAAGAATAACATCAAACGATCCTTTTGCCGCCACAATAACCTGGTGTAAATCAATATGGGCATGTCCGCCGCGGAGTCCTCCCGCAGGGACATCATATAAATAGTAAACCCGTTTTATTTCAAACGGAACATGCTT
>JABMQA010001417.1 GCA_013203545.1 Bacteroidota bacterium | reverse complement strand
GAACAAGAACGTAAAGAAGAACAACAGAGGCTCGACTTTGGCCCCTTATAGGGGCTTATTTCCAAGTCCACCTTCTTTGAGGGTGGATTCTTTAATTTAACATTTGCGGGCCCGGATTTGCATTCCGGGCCTTTTATCCAAAAAAAAACGCGAAACCCTGCAACAAGGATTTCGCGTTTTTTCTAACTATTTAGGTTAAAGTTTAAATATCAATGCACTACTGCAAAACAACCTTCCGCATTTCCATGGAATTTTCTGTTTCAATTTTGAGAATGTACATTCCCTGTTTAAATGATGACATATCAATATTGGTTTCGCTTCCATCCCAGATGATTGCTTGCATGAGCCTTCCCTGTAAACTGATAATCTGTATTGTTCCCGGTTCGGCATTATCAGCGCCTTCCACAGTAACGTTTAACAGTCCGGTGGTTGGATTGGGGGCAACCAGGATATTGTTTTCTCCGGTCTGCAATCCTTCAGCAACATCCGTAACCAATGCATTCCACAATGGCATATCTGAGAACAGGCACAGGTTACAGGCAACCACAAGGAAAGGGTTGAAGCCATCATCGCAGTCGGGACAGGTTACTCCTGATTCGCATTCGGGATTGTTGGGATGGCAGTAGTCCACATAATCCTCATCAAATACATAGCCGAGCTGGATGTCGGATGACATGTACTCAGTAATATCATAATCAAACCAGGGGGCAATGGAACCGGGGCACCATCCTGCACGATCATAGGTCCATGTTCCATTTTGGTAATTACAACCATCGGGGTTGGGGCGGCAATTTTGCCAGTTGTGCTGTTCGAAGGTCTCTTCGCCGTTCACCCAAATGTGATGAGTGTCCTCATGGAATTCGGCAGCATTGCCGGTGTTATTATCTCCCCAACCATATCCTGTGGATACCAACTTTAGCATTGAAGCCTGCGCTTCGGTAGGGAATGAGAATTCAATATCTTCTACGGGTTGCAGGTTTGCCAGATCGCCAAAAGGATAATCTTCATACCAGATTTTGCTGACTGATCCGAAGTTGTACATGGGATCACCTTCATGGTAATAGAGTGATAGTTCCCATACGTAACCGTTGTCGAAGGTCTGGCAACTGGGGCGGAATTTTGTTTTCCCCTGTAAAATGGACATATAATGCGTGAGGTCGATGGAGTGGTCGCAGGGTATGCCATATGGTGTGATGTACCTGATAATCTCAACCCATTGTCCGTTGGGAGCCTGGGCCTCAACTTTTGCAATTCTGTCCCATTCGCCACAACCACCCGTGGGGCAGGTGAGCTCCAGTGTAGCAGTTACCTGGCTGAAAGCTCCGGTATAGCTCGGCAGGTCTGCATCAATGATATAAGATCCTACGTTGCTAGAGAGCCAGATATCCTGGAATGCAGTAACATCCATGTCCTGAACATCCTGTGTGACGTTAATAGTAACAAGCTCTGTTGCCGTTGCACCATAGTTGTTTTTTGTGGTGAATGTCAGATCATAGCTTCCCCAATCCGGTGGCATCCACCATCCGATGTAATGTCCGTTATAGTAATTCTGTGGATTAATGGATTCGCCATCAACATTTATCTCTACCGACTCCACAAAAAACAGGTGTTCGTTATTGATGGTGGCGAGCGCTGAAAGTTGGATATAATCCAATTCGGGCATGTAAAAATCACCGCTTATGGGATTTCGTGCATCCAGTTCAGGGGCATAGGTGTATGGATCGATTACATCAAAGGAATTGAAAAGCGGATCGGCCGGATCCCATGTGCCGTTTCCGGGTTGTGTGGCTTTCACCACCACCTCTCCAACTTCACCGGTGAGGGTGAGGGTAGTACCATCGATGGTAGCCGGTCCTTCTTCAATTTCAAAAATAACATCCAGCCCTGAGGTGGCTTCAGCCTCCAGTTCAAAGGCAGGGTCAATGGTGAGGTGGTTGGGTATCTGTGAGAAAGTGATTGCCTGGAAACCAGGGTTGAGCTCCCCACCAAAATTTGAGGTATTCCCGGTCATGGCAAAGTTTCTGAGTTCAGCATTCCGGGTACCGCCACCGGTTTCTGAAATCAACTCGGTAATGGTCGTATTGTTTCCTCCGGGTTCACCCTGGTTGAATTTGTAATACAAAATCAGGTTTTCAGGAGTGCCTGTAATTTCATTCTCCTTAAGGTCCATAACCTCACTGGCAGAAAGGCCTTTATCCCAAACGGAAACCTCGTCAACACGTCCGCCAAAGTAGAAATTAAATCCTGGTAAAGTACTCAGCCCGATGGCGAAAGGCATACTTGCATTGGTTAGTGTTCCGGATGCAGGACTGGATCCTGCCAGTATTCCATTCACATAAAGCAAAACAGAGCTTCCGTCATAGACCCATGCATAGTGTTGCCATACCTGTGGTACAACTGTATTTGCAGGTGCAACGTATTCAAATAGTCCGTTTGTTCCAGCCAGCCGGCATTCGATGATACCGTTGCTGAGTTGGATCATGTAGAAACCACTGCTTCCATCTCTGAATCCCATCATGCCCTGTCCGTAGGTCAGTTCATCGGTATAAAACCATCCAGTCATCGAAAATGCGGTTTTATTGACGATATACTGCCCGCCCTCTGTGAGGTAAGCATTGTCATCAACCTTGTCGAAATGCAGGTATTGGTTTGATTGGCCATAAATCAGGCCTGTGTATGCCAATGAAAACACACACATCAGTAACAACTTAAAAATGTAATTCTTTTTCATAGATACTTGTTTTAAATTAATAATAATATCGGTTAAACCCTGTCAGGGTTTAAAACCCTGACAGGGTTACAATCAGTCTTTAATACATCTCACTGAGAATGCATTCATGGTTTCAGTGGGATTCCTGCGTACGTCTTTATGTGTGTAGGAAAGTAACCTGTACCAGGCACTGGATGCGGATGAACTTGTAGATGACCAGAAATAACAAGTCCCTTTAATCTTATCAAAAGTGCCATCATCAGCATACCTGATGCCAGCAGGCAGGGCTGTAAATCCAACACTATTTGAAGCGCCAATATTCGGATCATACCACTCCTCCAGTCCTGCATGCCTCATATGGGCACCTGCATCGTAACCTCTCCATCCGGTAGTGTCCCAGATGGTATCGCTCACTGCATAAAGGCTATCAAGTTCACCTTCCAGGAAGCTCCAGTCCGTATCGGTTGGAATATGCCAGCCATCCGGACAAATACCCTGATTTAGCGTGTCGCCCATGTATTGCATCATCTCATGCCAGGTGTACAAGCCGCCATATTTCTCGCAATTGGCTGGGTTGTTATTATAACAATATTTTTCGATGGTATCGTTGTTTTTCAGCGTATCCTGGGTATGGAGCATTTTGCCAACGTTCAGATTCTCCCGAAGCCAGCACTGATCACCGATTTGAACCGTATGGTAAATCTGTCCTTCAATAGTGACGGTTTCCATTCCGGGGCATGGTGTAGCGGTATCATTGTTTACCGGTGCAGGTGCCGGCTCATCATCATCTTTGCAAGAGGTCATCATGCTTATCATTCCAATCAGCAATAAAGCGCTCAGTATTTTTTGAAATAGATGTAATTTCATTTGTTTCAATTTTTATTTTATCAAGTTTCTAGTTCATCCACCAGACTTTAACGGTGTTAAGATCGCCGCCCATTTTAGCAGATTGTACCTGCCAGTTAGTTGGATTGTTTTCCACTTCCGATGGGGGATAGGGTAGTCGGAAGTAATTGAGCGGATCACCCTCACGAGGTGTGCGGCCTGATCGGCGGGTGACGCTGAAAGCTTCCCAGGGTTGTCTGAACAGATCAATCCATCGCTGGGCATACATAAGGTCCATCCTTTCTTCAAGGGTCTCAAGCATATAAATCAGGTTTGCAACATTGTAGGGATTTGGTGTGCTAGGCCCATAATGCGGGTCCATATAGACCCACATGCTTGAATTCGCGTGAATATTATCCCAAAACTCCATGGATGCAATGACACCAACAAAATATTCGTCCATACCCATTTCCTCATCAAAAGGCAATCCGATACCCCTGAAATATGCCTCGGCCATGATAAAATGATATTCCTGTCCGGTAAGTATGATTTCAGGGATTGTGTTTTCATCCTTGATGAGGTAATAGTTCAGCGGTGAGTAGATATTATCATCACCTTTAATGGAATAGTTGAGATCGCGGTGTTCCTGGTAAGGAATTCCTCCTGCCGGTGGCGTATTGGCGTCTGGTATTTGTGGGTAAGCTACCCATTTGTTTTCGTTGTTGGTTTCGAAGAAAATAAAAGCCCGGCGGTCGAAAAACCCACTTCCATCGTTGGTGTCGCTATCGGCCATCTGATTCCAGATGTTGCTACCCATGCGGAGATGCTTGTGTTCGCGGAAAGCCCAACCAGAGCTGTATTTGATCCAGCCCTGATCTGCCGGTGTCATTAGCACATCTTCGCCCGGCGTAATCACCGGAAGGTTGTTCTCCACAATATCAAGGATTATTTCAGCAGCCAGTTCAGGCTTCTTGTCGGAAATACGCATTGCATGCCGCAGCCGCAGTGAATTAGCAAATTTAATCCACCTGTCGATATTTCCGCCAAACAGATGGTCGTAAGCAGCGATGCTGTAGTAAGTTCCTCCGGATGGTGTTTCTGTTTGGGTACTCATGTTTTCGCTAGCCCATTTCAATTCATCAAGCAGGTACAAATAAATATCTTCCTGTGTGTCGAATTTAGGACGCAGGTATTCGGTGCCCTCAAAGCCACGGCCTGCATCAAAAAAGGGCATGTCCCCGAAAAGATCTGCTACCCTAAATGTTCTGTATGCAAGAATGATTTTTATCATGCCCCTCACATTATTCAACGAATCCGGTCGTTCGGGATCTTCCATTTCCTCCAACCTTCGCTCGATATCGCGAATATGGGCAAGTGCCGAGTAGTATCCGCCCCAAATATTTTCGGTGCCAATACTCAGGTTAGACCACGCTTCGCTGGTGAGTGCAGCAAGTTGGGTTTGTTTGTACAATACTTCATTGTGAACATACATTTGTTCGTCCCACCCCAGACGAAGTGAACTGACCACTGTATTAAAAAGTGGCCCAACGCTTGTTTCGGTGGGATAATAGGGGTTTTTGTTGAGATCTCCAAAGTCCTTTTCGCAGGATATTATCGTAAGGAGACTGCAAAAAACTATGATTCCGATTGTTATTTTTTTCATTGCCATGATAGTTACAAAGTTTTTCATTGCTTAAAATGATGCCGTTACCCCAAAAGAAAATGATCTGCTACCGGGGAATGAAGCCCATTCCAGGCCCTGTGCATTTCCAGAGCCTATCAAACCTTCAGGATTGATGTTGTTAGGGAGCGTGGTGTAGAAATAGAATAGATTCCTGCCAACCAGTGTAACAGCGAAATCCTGAAATATGCCTGTCTTTTCAACAATAGATTGCGGGAGATGGTAAGTGAGAGCAATTTCACGCATTTTTACCCAGGTATTTTCCATGATACCGGGTTTGGAGATGAATTTACCCCAACCACCTGCATTGGGCATATATTTAAAATAGTAGTGTACTACTTTGTCGTTGGGGCTTCCGTCTTCGTAAACGCCTGGTAAGATTACGCCCACGTTCCTGATGATACCATCCGGGTCGGTATAAGGTAGTCCGCCGCCGTTTCGCTCGATGAGTGTTTCGGGCGCCTGGCCGGTTTGTAGCATAATAACCTGCGATCCACAGTAAATATCACCGCCCCACTTGGTGTCGATGAGGGTTGATAGGGTAAATCCTTTCCAGGTAAGACGTGTGGTCCATCCGGCAAGGAAATCAGGAGAAGCATTGCCAATAGGAACCCTGTTTTCAGTAATCTGGTAGGTGGTGCCATCCTCGCTGAGAATAGGTTGCCCGTTTTCATGATAAATATGATCGTATCCGATGATGGTTCCGTAGTCATCACCTTCGCGAACCGCAATGGCAGGGCCGTTAAGATCCCAGATCTGTGCCAGTTCAAGAATTTCGGCCCCATCGCCCAGACTTACAACCGTATTTCTGTTTCTGCTGAAGTTTAATCCCGATTCAAAAACAAGTCCTGGATTATTGATGATTACCCCGTTTAAAATCAATTCGATACCTCTGTTGTCGAGTACACCATTGTTGATCCTGATTTCACCGGCACCCGAGGAAGAAGGTATGGGGGATTCGAGAATCTGGTTATCTGATTTAATATAATAATAGGTGAAATCCAGGGATATTCTTTCATTAAACATCCCCAAGGTTGTACCAACTTCATAGGAATTGGCCCTTTGCGGAGCCAGTTCGATGGGAGGAATTGTTCCGGGAAGTGAAGCTGTTTGGGTAGCTGTAGCTGTATCGCTGCCAAAAGATCCTGATGCATAAACGAAATCCAGCTCATAAGGATCAGTATCTGTTGCAGAGCTTGCCACAGAACCTTTTAGTTTCCAGAAGTTGAGCCATGCCGGAGCAATGTCAAAAACCTCGGTAGGTATGAAACTCACGGATACCGAGGGATAGAAATATGAATTGTTTTTGGTAGGTAAAGTTGATGACCAGTCATTCCTGCCGGTTACTTCAACAAAAAGGTAGTTATTCCATCCGATGTTCAGGAAGGAATAGAGCGAGTTAATATCCTTTTCATAACGGTATTCCCGCCTCCAGCCATCTCTGTCTCCATCCTCTTTAGTATATACAGCATCCAGGGGATTATCATAGTTGGACATGCTGAAGAGCCATGGATCAACCCAATTAGGGCCTGATTTTCCGCGAATTTTGTAGTACCTGCGCTGCCATTGTGTTCCACCCACTGACCATTTTAAATTGAGTTTGGAATTGAAAATGTTGTTTTTATGGGCGGTTACCATGTAATCAGTATTGAAGACTTTATCTGTGCCCACTTCACGCTCATAAAAACCGTCCAGCAATCCAGCCAGGTCAGCAGGATTATTTTTGGTTTCATACTGATCGCCGGTAAGATCCAGACCAAATCGTCCCATCACGCTGAACCAGGATGTTACATCGTAGTTGAGCGAAAAGGAGCCAATCAATTTGTCGCGTGCAAGGGTTTTGTTGTTGTTGTATATATTCCACCAGGTATATTCTGAAATGTATTCGAAGGGGTATTTGCCGCTGCGCCAGTCATTGCGTGTTCCATCGGGATTCGTGGAGTTTGTTGTTTCAAGCCCTTTCCAGCTTCTTGGCCAGGAATACAGCGATCCTTTGGCAAAGGAACTGTGTGTATCGCCCAGGCCAGGCGTGTTGAGCCGGTTGTAATTAACGTAGGATACCGCGACATCAGCTTTTACTTTGGAAGAAATGTTGATCCTTGAACCCATATTTACAGTCGTTTGATTGTAGTTGCTGTTTGGGATGATTGGAGTATGAT
>JABMQA010001416.1 GCA_013203545.1 Bacteroidota bacterium | reverse complement strand
TTCGCCCCATACCGATTCACCTTCCGGTGAAATGCGATATCCAAAAATATTGTTGTCGCCGGTCCGTATATCCTGAAATGTTACCAGTGCAAAATCCTCCGGATCAACGGCCAGGTCCCAGTCGGTAAGCCATGACATGGAAGGGTTATCGCTAACAAGTATCCCATTGGCCTCCCATTGCGGGTTGCCATCCTGGTCAATGCGCTGTAACCTGACATTGTAATTCCCGCTCTCACTGGAGAACCAGGAAACGTAAGCATATCCATCGCTGCAAACAGCGATTTTCGGGATCACCTGTTCGCCGGATAAATCAGTGAATCTTGTGTTTTCACCTGGATTGGTAGTCCATTGTGCTGACATCATGTGCCATCCAAATATGGCAAGTGTCAAAATTACAATCTGTTTTTTCATTTGCTTGATTTTTTTATTAAAGAAATTTGTTTAATTGAATGTGTGAAAGTAATGATTCTTTCCGGATTGACATAGGAAAATTAAAGAAAATGTATTCCGGATTGATGATCATTATTTATGTTCAATACTTTTTGATTCGATATGGTTGATAGCAAATTCGAGTTGTTTGTCATGTCCTGCGAGTATATCAGTTTCCGATTGTGGAATAACAATATCCGGTACAATCCCAATGTTCTCAAATGGTTCCCCATTGTATTTTCTAACATCAAGGTTGCCAATGTGAAATAATTTACCACTTGGCAGTATGAAGTCTCCGTTTTCATATTTGTTTATATAACCCAGCGAGCCCCCACCTGTGGTATCTCCAATTACTGTTACATGAGCAATTTGCTCTTTAAAGATTTCTGTTGCTATTTCGGAAGCACTAAAAGAGACTCCGTTTGCTAAAAGAACAACAGGATTATTATAATTGTATGTCCCACTGGGTTGAATGTCGTCCATTTCAAGCAATTCAAAATCGTGATAATACGGGTTCCGGGGAATTGGCAATGAAATGAAATGACCAACAATTTTATCAACGTTATGAATGTCGCCCCCATAGTTATGACGAATATCTATGATCAGGCCGGTCGTGTTTTTGAAGAAATTAAATATTTGGTCCATATCCCTGAAACTGTATTCTCCTGAAAAAGATTGGATGTTTAAATATCCGATGTTTTCAGGTAAAATCTGATAATTTATGTTGTCTTCCGAACAATGTATAAATTCCTCTTCAAAATATTGCCCGATAACCGTCGGATTAAATGCATATAAATCTTTAATTCTTCGGGTTGGGATCCAGGGAGTCATTTGCAGGCCACCTTCAGTTTCGAGGTACATGTGGCCATCTCTTAAGTGGGAGAACATCTCAATCAGGACAGTATATATTTCATCACCTTTTGATTCGCTTGCCCCCGGGTAATAAACTTCATAAAGTTCATCCCAGTTTACTCCTTTTAATTCAAAATAAGGATAGTGCTGGTCTGCCACTTCCCACGCCATTTCAAAATCCTGCAGGTTGGTGTTTTGCGGATTTTCCTGAATAACTGATTTCTCACAGCCCCAAAACAACAGAAGAGCAAGAACAACTAAAAGGTATGGCTTAATTCTAATCATCTTCTCCTAAAAATGAACCGTAGTATAAAATAATCCCGAATTTGTAAACGATACGGATTTGTCCCAGCCGGTGCTTCTTGTATATTGAGCTTTTGCTTTCAAACCGAGTGACAGCCATTTTAATGCCTTGTAATTTACTGCCAGGTCACTATTTATGTTGTTGGCAATAAACAAGGTTTGAAGTTTAGTATCATGGTCTTTGAATTTGCGTTCGTCATGGGTTTTATCACTTACGCCAATTAGATTTGTTCTCAAAAAAAATGAAATCGAAAACTTTTTACTGATGTCTGTAATTATTCGGGTATTCAAACCGGCTGAAACCATAATCAGTTCTGAAAAAGCCTGATGGTTGCTTGAAAACCGGCTGGCAATTTCCTGCTCAAAATATTCAAGTGATGGTCCCAGATACCAGGTTGTTGGGCTGGACAACAGTTCGAATTCCAGCAAATTGTAAAACAGATCATAGTTTAATCC
>JABMQA010001415.1 GCA_013203545.1 Bacteroidota bacterium | reverse complement strand
TCGATGAAATCACCCTGATCGTATAGTTTCTTGAAAAACGCAGAAGCCGTTTCGTGGTGAATCGGGTTGGATGTCCTTGAATACACATCGAACGAAATGCCAAATTCAGCAAACGAATCCTTGATCAGATGATGATACTTGTCAACAATATCCTGTGGTGATACTCCCAGTTGCCTTGCCTTGATGGTGATAGGCACACCATGTTCGTCGGAGCCTCCGATAAAAAGCACCTCTTCACCCTTCGACCGCAGATACCTGACGAAGATATCTGCAGGAACATATACACCGGCCAGGTGACCAATGTGGAGCGGTCCGTTGGCATAAGGCAGGGCTGAAGTAACCGTATATCTTTTAAAATGTTTAGATTGTTCGTTTTCCATGATTGACGTAGGCTAAGTTTTTTGAAAATTTGGGCAAAGATAGAGAAATGAAAGAGAATGTGTATGAAATACCTTACTGCAATATCAGTGGTTGAATAGAAATAAAACCCCCGAAAGACCAGGCAGGTGTAGCGCACCGAAATATTGATACCCGGATCTATATATTTCGGTGCGCTGCACCTTTTATAGCTTCCCGGGAAACGTGGTAGCTATAAAAATTTCGCGGCCCTGCCGCTTTTTTGGTTGGGAATGTATTGATTCAACCGTTATTAGTTTATGAAATGATATCTAATAAAATTACCGGGATAGTTTTTTAAGTCAATAAATCCCAGTACTTTTTCCCTTGAAGATGGTTTAAAGCCCCCGTCGAGTAATATCTTGACTTTATTCCCAGCTTTATCATGAATAACATCGCTAACTCCAATTATAATTATCCTTAATATCCCTCAGGTATGCAACATCATCCTCAGTCCATTGTGAAACAGTTTGAATCCTTTGGGTGTATTCTGATTGGTCAACAGGCGTTTTTTTAGCTTTAATCACCAAAAAATCCAAAAAGTCGTTGAGTTGCTGTCTGGCGTTTTCGTCAAAAAGATTATATTTTAAAACTTTATCGTCCATAATCTGATTTTTCACAAATTTACTGAAGCGAATTAGATACTAATAAATTTCTTTGTGTAATCAACCAGAAAAAGCGGCAGGTTAAGAAATCCATCTGTTGAATGGATGATATCACGATTAATCTCAAAAAAAACAGCCCTAATTTGTAAGGAATTTAAATAAGGACCGACTATACCCCTATAATCATTTAAAAACTTTACAATTATGCAAAATAAGAAAAGTCTAATTTTTACAAGCACGCTCATAGCAGGGGCAGCCATAAGCTTAACAGCAATGGAATTACCAACAGCACAAACATCACGTTACAGTGATCTGGGCACAGGCTCGGACGTAAGAACCAGCATTTTATTTGATCAGGGAATAATGCCGGCAAACATTTTTGAAATGAAATGTGCCAGCAAGGAAACCTCTCCGGATAAGAAGAAAGGTACCGAAACAAAAGATGCCAAAGTAAAAGACGGAAAAGCAACCGAAGCCAAATGTGGCGAAGGAAAATGCGGTGATGGAAAATGCGGGTCAAAAGCCGATACTACTAATGTTACAGATGCAAAAGTAAAAGGTGCAGATGTAAAATCCGATTCAAAAAACAAGGTAAAAGACAGCAAAACAAAAGAGGCCAAATGTGGTGAAGGAAAATGTGGCGTTGAATAGAAATTGCTGAAAATACAATGTTATGATAGGATTAGGATATCGACGTGAATTTGCTGATGAATTTTTAACCCGGGAGCATATTAAACCCGATTTTATTGAACTGGCCCCTGAAAACTGGATGGAAATTGGCGGGTACTGGAAAAAACAGCTTGATAAAGTTGTTGAACAGTACAGGATTTTTAGTCATGGGCTCTCACTCTCCATTGGCAGTCCAGATGAACTGGATTTTGATTTTCTCAGGCGTGTGAAGGAATTCCTGAAAGCTTATAACATCGAAATTTATTCGGAACACCTTAGTTTTTCAAAGTGTGATAATGCACATTTATACGACCTTTTGCCCATTCCATTCCGTGAAGATGCGGTTAAGCATGTTTCGGAAAAAGTGAGGCAGGTTCAGGATTTTCTTGGGCGGGAACTGGTACTTGAGATCGTATCCTACTACACACCTGTTGCCGCCGAAATGGATGAAGCTTCCTTTATCCGGGCAATAGCGGAGGAATCAGGATGTGGGTTGTTGTTGGATGTAAACAACATCTATGTAAACGCATTCAACCACAAATATGATGCTTACGAATTTATCGATCAACTGCCTTTGGATCGTGTGAGGTATATTCACATGGCCGGTCACGAGCAGGTGGCCCCCGATCTGATCATCGATACGCATGGCCAGGAAATTATCGACCCGGTTTATGATCTTTTCGATTATACACTCAAGAAGATAGAACCTGTTCCTGTTTTACTCGAACGCGATTTCAACATTCCTCAAATGGAAGAACTCCAGCAGGAAATGGACAGATTGAAAAAAATTTACACCAAAAACACCAGGAAATATGAATCTGCGATCTGAAACACGAAAAGTACAATCTGATTTTGCAACCTATTGCCGGACCGGGCAAAGTTTAGATATTCCCGGAACACGCAAAGACAGGTTACCGCAATACAGGAAATTGGTGTTCAATGTTGTTATGGATGCATTGGAAACTTCCTATCCCATTGCGGTTGATTTTTTGGAAGGTAAAGTATGGGATAACCTGGTGCACCGGTTTTTTAGTGAACATAAATGCACCTCCTGGCAGGTTTGGAACATTGCCGGGGAGTTTCATGAATATTTCAGACATCATGAAATTGCAGATAAGTTGAACATGCCGATCCTTAACGAACTGCTGGAATTCGAATGGGCCGAAACCCAAATGTATAACATGAAGGATGAACCAATCCCTGAATTTAGGCCTTTCGGCGATTTTCTTGATGATATCCCGGTGTTTAACCCCGAGTTCAGGATTTTTCGTTTTCAGTTTCCGGTTCATCTGATGCGACCGGAAGTGGCAATAAGCCAAAAAGGGGAATTCTTTGTGCTCTTATTTCGCGATCCGAAAGATGGAAGAATCCATTTTATGGACCTTTCTACCTGGTGGGTTTGGGTCATCGAACAGATCATGGTATATTCCAGGTCATTACAACAAGTGATGCTGACGGCTAACTCGTTACTCGGAAAAAGCGTTGATAACAACCTGCTGCATCAATCGATTGATTTTTTGAAAATCCTCAACCGGAAAAACTTCCTGCTGGGATTCAAGAAGGAAAGGCATTTAAATTAATGCAACAGCCCCACTCCTTAACTATTTTCAATACTTGTCATTTCGAGACCCCAGCCC
>JABMQA010001414.1 GCA_013203545.1 Bacteroidota bacterium | reverse complement strand
GGGTTGGGAATAGATCCCTATCCGGCAAGAGAATATATTGTGAATGTATCAGCGAGGGAAATCCATGAAAATTGGCCTGAAAAAAACGCCTTTGAAGATGTTAGCATTGCAGGCAGAATACTAAGCCGGCGAATAATGGGAGCTGCTTCGTTTATCGAGTTGCAGGACGCAACTGGCAGGATACAGTGTTATTTTAAGCGTGATGAGATTTGTCCCGGAGAGGATAAAACATTATACAATACCGTTTTTAAGCGTTTGCTCGATATTGGCGATATCATCGGCGTTAAGGGTTTTGTTTTTGTAACAAAGATGGGTGAAACCACCATTCACGTAACCGGTTTTACCATTTTGAGCAAATCCTTAAAACCGTTACCCATCGTCAAGGAAAAGGACGACCAGGTTTATGATGCCTTTACCGATCCTGACCAGCGGTACAGGCAACGATACGTTGACCTGATTGTGAACCCACATGTTAAAGATACTTTTTTGAAGCGGTCGCAGATGGTAAATACCATGAGGGAGTTTTTAAATCAAAGAGGATACCTCGAAGTTGAAACCCCTATTCTGCAACCACTGTATGGAGGCGCAGCAGCCAAACCTTTCAAAACGCACCACAATACCCTGGGTATGACATTGTATCTGAGGATTGCAAATGAACTGTACTTAAAGCGGCTTATTGTTGGCGGATTTGATGGTGTTTACGAATTTTCGAAGGACTTCCGTAACGAAGGTATGAGCCGTTTTCATAATCCTGAATTTACACAGATCGAATTATATGTGGCCTACAAGGATTACGAGTGGATGATGAACCTGGTGGAAGAAATGGTGGAAAAAGTTGCAATGGTTCTGCACGGGACAACTGTGGTAAAGGTGGGCGAAAATGATGTTAATTTCAAAAGGCCCTGGCAGCGATATACCATGTTTGAGGTGATCGAAAAGTTTACCGGTGTGGATATTTCTGAAATGGATGAGGTACAGTTGCGTTCGCTTGCTGCAAAGCTGGAAGTTCCGGTTAATCCTACCATGGCCAAAGGAAAGATCATAGATGAGATTTTTGGCGAGAAGTGCGAGCCCAACCTGATCCAGCCTACATTTATTACCGATTATCCCATCGAAATGTCACCACTGGCAAAAAAGCATCATTCCAAACCCGGACTTGTGGAAAGATTTGAAGCCATTTGTAACGGGAAAGAGTTATGCAATGCGTTTTCTGAATTGAATGATCCGCTGGATCAGCGAAAGCGGTTTGAAGACCAGTTGGAACTCGGTAAACGAGGTGATGAAGAGTCTATGCTTCTGGATGAGGATTTCCTGCGTGCCCTTGAATATGGCATGCCCCCGACGGCAGGACTGGGAATTGGAATTGATCGCCTGGCCATGATCATGACCAACTCCAATTCAATTCAGGATGTGTTGTTTTTTCCACATATGCGCCCTGAAAAGAAAATGGAATTGCCCAAACCGGAGGATTTTGTAAAATTTGGGATCCCTGATGAATGGGCCGGGCATATTATGAAGGCCGGATATGTAAGGCCGGATGATCTGCTGAAGGCGAAACCAACACAGGTGCACCAGATCCTGAATGGTTACCGTAAAAAAAATAAACTGGAAATAGCTGCATTAAGTCTCGATGATGTTGAATCATGGCAAAAACAAATTAAAGGATAGCTGCAACAAGATTGGTAAAATATTTGTTATTAAGCAGGCGTTTTTTCTGTTATTTAGTTGATAATAGGTGGATAAAAAATATCAATAATATTTAAAATACTAAATATCAATAAGTTAATAATATTTTGCTTTTTTATTAATTGTTATCTTTGCGCACAATTCAAAAAAATAATTACATTAAATAACTAATCAATACATTAAATTATGAAATCTAACATTCTGAAAAAGATGAAATTTCTTGTAGTACTATTTGTAACAATTTTTTCAATCACAGCTATTGCCCAGGACATTAACCAGGCAGGTGAAATTTTTAACGAAGGTAATCAGGCCATTAAAGATGCCAATTATAAGCTAGCCATTCAAAAGTATGAAAAAAGCATTGAGATAGCCTCCTCACTGGGCGCTGAGGGTGAACAAATTCTCAACGGTGCAAAAGCAACAATTCCATCATGTTATTACAAAATGGGAATTGCTGATTATAAGGCAAAAGATTATGATAAAGCCATTAAGGAAATGGATAATGCTGTTACCTATGGCGTTGAGTATGGTGATCCTGAAACGGTAAAAAAAGCCGGCAATATCATTCCAAAACTGCATTATGCACGTGGTTTGAATTTTTACAAGGCTGAGAATTGGGATCAGGCTATTAATGATTTTAATAAAGCCATCGAACTCAACCCCAATTATTCAAAACCATATAGGTTACTTGGGATTGTGTACAGCGAAACCGGTGATATGGATAAGATGATGGAATCGTTCAGCACAGGTTTGCAGGTTTCTGAAAAGGTAGGTGACAGCGAAACAGCTGAAAAAATTAAGAGCGCTGCCAGGAAAAAGCTTCAACCTGCGGGAGCGACCAAACTTCAGGCTCAAAACTGGGTTGAGGCGCTTAAATATTTTAATGAGCTACTCAGGTACGATCCTCAAAGTAAGGATACTTATTATTATGTGGCTGTTGCAAACAATGGCCTTAAAAAATGGGACGAAGCCATTAAATCATCTCAGAAGGGTTTGGAGATCAGTTCCGGTGATTCCGATGACTACAAGGCAAAATTTTATTATGAAATGGGTAATGCCTACAAAGGTATCGGAAAGAACAGTGAAGCCTGTGAAGCTTTTTCCAACGCCAAATTTGGAAGTTTTGCCGCCGGAGCTGACTATGAATTAAAAGAGGTTTTGAAGTGCAATTAGAGCCAATTCATTATAAGCATATCAGACAAATTAATAGGATATTTGTATCGAAATTAACAATGCGTTGGTAATAACTTTCATGATTGGTGTACTTTAAAGTAATGAAATTTCATTTCTAATATAGCTGAAAACATTATTATCTCTCTTTCACATCTTTCTGTGTGTAGAGAAAATATGTAAAAGCATACAGGAACACTGGAGCAAAGAAATCACTTTTCATTTGGTATTTGCTACTACTATTAATGAAGATTTAGAAATGATTTTTTTTGAAGAGCATCTGAGATGTAAATATATAATTATTAGACTATTAATAATTGTAAATCAAAATGAGTACTGAGAATGGAAAACATCTTGTTGTGATATGTTACGATTAATTTCTTATTAGAATCTTAATAAAATTGTTGTGTTTGTCCTGAATAAATAATTGTTAATTATTCTGTTAAAAAATTTATAATATTTTTGCAGAAATCATCATAAAAGAGGTATCTTTAGCAAAAAATGACATTTGAATTTAACACCAAGAGAAGATTTTGAAAGCTTAATCGAGCTTTTAAATATGTCAGGAGAGGAATTTGATACACTGGTTTCAGAAATTGAGAAAATACCTAACAATATATCGTTTGGTGATGTTGAGGAGAGCCTAATGGAGGTAACAAATAGTCATAAAGTGATTCTCGGATTATATTTCACTTTTTGTAAGGTTGATATTCCTGAAAAAAAGTTTGCTAAAAAATTATTAGATTATTATACTAAACAATTAGATGAGGGGATAAAAAAATCAGATCTTGAATCTAAAGTCTTGAAATTGTTTAAAAAGGATAATCCAGTTAGACTTGCTATTAAGTCCCGAATAATTGCCTCTCAAATAGATAAGTCTTTTATTGATTCAAGGATAATTACTGATATAAGACCTGTATTCTCAAGTAGTGAAGAAAATATTTTAATTGGCAAAGTAATCACAAACAATTTAAAGATTTCGTTTAGAAAGGATAATGCTATTAAGGATGTTTATTTTTCTTTAGATGAAGAAGATTTGGAATCTCTTAAAAAAACAATAAATAGAGCTTTATTAAAAACAAAACTTTTAAAAACAAAAAATTTAGAGTAATGGAAAAAAAGTTTGCACCATTCTATTATGGGTCTGACGCACCCACATACATATCATATGATATACCTGTAGATACATTAAATAGAAGGTTTGATTTTTCCCAAGTCGAAGATCAATTTAAGAATGACACTAGTTTTAAAAGCATTAAAAAGATATTTGCTATAATTGAAGAGATACATGATAGATATTTGGTTTTGAATTGTATGATTGATGAAAAAAAGAAAATTACACAAAAAAGAAAGTTTGATATAGAACCATTTATAAACGAATTTGATTTAGTTGAAGGTGAAGGAGTAGAAATAATTATTAGAACAGGATCTGGAATCAGAGAATTTTTATATAGAAAAAGTGATAGTTCAAAAATTTTATTTGAAGAACCAGAGGATTTATTTTCTAAGTATAAAGGCACCTCCTTATTTCCTATAAAAAGAAATGAAAATAACCTTTCTTAACGTCGGTCATGGTGACAGTATTGTGTTAGAATGGCTGGATAAAGGCACAAAAAAAATAGGACTTGTTGATTGTAATAATTTTCAGGATGGAAATCCAACAATTGACTATTTGAAATTAATTGATGATTTAAAAGAGCTTGAATTTGTAGCACTTTCACATCCTCACATAGACCATTATTCAGGATTTATATCGTTATTCAGATTTGTTGAAGAGAAAGGTATCATAATTAAAAGATTTATTCATACTTTACATGGAGATCCTAAATATTTGAATTGGGCGGAGACGATTGAAAATGATCGAAAAAAATTACAACTTGTTATTGATTTATTTCTAGAATTGAAAGATGACAAAAATATTATCAAAACAATTGATTGGGCAATTTTAGATTGGTCTATACCTTTAGGTGATGGCTACAGTATTAGAACCCTTTCTCCTTCTGATAGTGAAATTCGAACCAGGAAAAGTAAAATTCATTATTATCAAAAAGAAAATAGATTTTTATGTTCAACATCTTCAAACTATTTATCTACGATTTTTCTGATTTTCAACAATGATACAAAAAAATATTTTCTTTTAACATCAGATGCCCTTGACTATTCTTTTGAAAGGTTATTTAATTCTAATGCTGTGAAATCAAGCCTTTTTGGCACTCAAATTCCGCATCATGGTTCTTCCAAGAGCCTTTATAAAAAATTCTGGCAAAATATCTTTCTAAATTCCGAGAAGAAGGCTTTAATATCTGCTGGCTTTAATAAAAAGTATAAGCTTCCAGACTTTGAAGTGGTAGAATTTTTTGATAAACTTGGCGTTGAAATTAGCATTACGAATCAAGTCCATGGGTATAAAGAATACTTTGATGATATTAACTATAAATCATACGAATTAATTAATGCATTAGATGATGATAGCGAACACATTGTTGAAAAGTATAGTTACCAAAATGCAATAAGTGTGAATATATAGTTGATTTTTATGTTACTTTATTATTTAGGGTCTGCTGAAAAAATCCCATACCATTGTCAGTTGGTAAATTCAGCGTATATTTGAACGGATATAAGCAAGGAAAAATGATAAAACAGCGAAAAAAGCGTGCATCTGCGCCCAAT
>JABMQA010001413.1 GCA_013203545.1 Bacteroidota bacterium | reverse complement strand
TAGTCTTGTTCAGGATGAAAATTATCAATGAGCAATAATCTTGCATATTCAATAATTTTTGATGTACTATTTTGAGCCTGTGCAATTTTCAATAACCAATTATACCATTTTTTGACTAAACCGGGTTTGTCTTTTTCGTCATACTTAATACCGTCTTTACAAAGTTTTATTGCTTTTTCAAATTTCTTGTTTTCAACAGCTTTTGCTATTTCATCATTTCTTATTGACGAATTTGTAATATGTTTATCAATGTATTTCTGGACATCTTCTTTATCTTTATATTCTGTGATTATTTTAAGTTTAAACGATTGTGCTCTTTCCTTTTCATATTCTCCATTTACAGTATCTAAACATTTAATAATAATATCTGCTTCTTTTTCATTATTAGTTAGTTCGTAAGCTATATCTAAAACTCCCGTATGCCAATCCCAGCCATCAAACAATCGTTTTTCAAATGCTGTTATGCAATAATTAAAAAGTTCTGTTTTAATATCAACCGATATATCTTTTGTAGCAATATCATATAACATTTCGTACGAGTTGTCTATTACGCCACCAATTACACCATTGCTATCATCACTAAATTGAATTGCTTCAGTCATCTCCTCCATTAATGCAGTGCAGATATAAATAGCATTTATGTAATTTTTACTTTCAAATTGTTTTCCTGCAATTGTAATTATTGGGTCAATACCCTGCTCTAAATATTTCATTTCGTGCCAACCAATAAAACCGTGCCTGTCTATTGCTGAATTTACAATTGACTTTATTTGTTTTTGATAGAATTCTTTCGATTGGCTTTCGTTAAGATGTGCAAAACTCGATAAAAATAAATTCCTGAATTGCTTATCTGTTTTACTATGCTCTTGAATAAATTCTTTTAGTTCTTTATGCGAAACTTTATCTAAAACTTCTTTTAGTTGTTGCGTAACAGATTTGCTCTTTTTCTTTTTGGCAAACGATTTACTTTGTTGATTTAGATTTAATTCATCTTGTTTTAAATAAAAAATTGATGCCACAATATGCTTGCAAACAGGCCCCATATCGTAAGGACAATCGCAATTATGTTCTACAATGTTATCATTTTTAATCTTTAAACGAACAGTATATTCCTCTGCCCCTGAAACAGTGGCTTCGTACTCTCCGTTAGATATTTCTGTAAAATCAGTTATATAACCATTTTTAAAATAAGATAACCCTCTTTTAAGAATGGTTTCGTTTATGACTTGCTCAAATTGGTTAAGTGGAATCTTCATTGTTAAAACGCTTTAAATTTCTCCCCCATGTAGTGTTTCAGGTTCCATTTTTTGGTGGTGTCTAAAGCACGCTCGAGTACAATCAGTTTTTGGTCGATGTGGGTTTTGAAATGCTCCGCGGTTTCATTTGCGATTACTACATCCAGGCATATCAAGGTTTCTTTTTCGCCATCGGTGGCAAACAGGATTTCATTTTTCTTAAACTCTTCTTTTTTAGTTAAAGTGTAATTGAGTTTAAAACCGTTTTTAATTAGAATTTCGGTTATTAGTTCATCACGGTTGAAAGCGGAAACCAACTGTGCTTCTTTGTCTCTGATGTACTTTTTAAGTAACTCAATATTTTCATCCTCTGTTTTTTCCGGGTCGGGGGCAAACTCAACCCTTGGGAAGTTAGATTTTACCAGTTTGAATACTTTGAAGCCGAGACCACTTTTACCGTATCTTTGGGTTTGTTCTGCCGCCACATCGAAAGGCAACTCTTCTTTTTTCTTATCAGCTTTATCCTGTAATTCTTTTTCAATTATTTTGATAACCCGCTTGTTGCGTTCAATGGTAATATCGCTTATTTTTTTGTAGCCAGCATTGTAAGCTTCGCTTTTTTCATCTGTGGCTTCGGAGAGTTGTACGAGAATATAATTAATAAGCCTTCCATTTTGTTGACTAATATTTAATACTGCTTGGCCTGTTGGGCCTGAACCTGCAAAAAAGTCAAGAACAATATCTCCATTTTCAACAACTTGGTCTATTAATTCTGCAATTATTGTTGATGGCTTCGGGAAATCAAATACCCTTTGCTTAAATAATTGCTCAATTTCACTTGTGCCATTTCGAGTGAAAATACCATTACCAACAATCGAACTAAAACCAGGTAGATTTTCATCCAATTCATTTAAAAAGACTTTTCTCCTTGGTCTTCCTTCTGATAACTGCGGCCACAATATTCTTTCCTCACTAATCAACCGATTCATTGTATTTTTATCATATCTCCATCCCATTGTAGGTCTACTGTAATTGATTCCCGACTTGGGGTCAATTAAATCATAATGTAAGTTGGGTCTCTCTAACTCACTTTTCAACCCTACCATATTTGCACTAACCCACAATCCACGAGGGTCATTGTCAGGATTAGCATATTGTTCGATTTTTCTTTCTGAACCTTTTAATGCACGATGTTCAAAATTCCGTGTGTAGCATATAATATATTCATGGTCAACCGAAACACCAGTAATAGTTCTATTATCCTTGTTTTGTCTGCTTTTCCAAATAAATTCTGCAACAAAATTTTCTTCCCCAAATACCTCATCACAAAGTTTCCTCAAATGATGTACTTCATTATCATCAATGGAAATAAACATTACACCATCTTCGCGTAACAATTGCCTTGCAATCAATAAACGGCTGTACATCATATTTAGCCAGTTGCTATGAAACCGTCCATCAGTTTCTACATTGGTATCAATCCTATATCCGTTTTCGGTAACTTCCGCATCCTCCCAATATTCTTTTTTGTCCTGGTTAAATTTGTCGGAATACACAAAATCATTTCCTGTATTGTAAGGTGGGTCAATATAAATGCACTTTACTTTTTCGCGGTAACTGTTGCTCAACAATTTAAGCACGTTCAGATTTTCTCCTTCAATAATCAGATTTTCGCTTTCGGTGGGGTTTACGCTTCTTGCCTCGTCGTAAATTAAGGTTGCGTCGGTTGGGGTAAAAGCCTCACGTTTTGCCTTGCTTTTTCCAAACCATCGAAATTCGTAACGCTCTGTTTCGCTTACGCTATCGGGGTCAACTAGTTTTTTCAGTTCATTGGTGTTTAATTTCCCCTCATTGGTAAAAAGGTCGGGCATTAACTCTTTAATTTTATCCAAACGTTCTTTGTTCCAGTCGTGTGTTTGTATATTTTCCAGTGGATTATTTTGTATATTCATTATTTGTCAAGTTTCTTATTTTTGGTATTGTCAATAATATTCTTCGCATTTTGTGGTGTAACAATCTTACTACCCGTTTGCTGCTCAATTTCCTTCCTTGTGTTACCTGCTATTTCTCCACCTTTGTGTGCAACAGCCTTGTTTTGTACAAACGTTTTTGGTTTTTTCTTTTTAGAAATTTCAGTAGTAGTGGCTTCTGCCAACATATTTAGCACCAACTCCAAATTACTCATATTATCCCTGAGATTTTCCTTTTTCAGATTCTTTAGGTTTTTATAATCTTTTATGGTTAAACCCGACCATGCTTGTGTAATTTCATTAGTAAGTATTGCATATTCTTGTCCTTTTTTTACGCCTCTATTATCCCACTCGTCTGTGAGTTCTTTTCTAACTTCAATACTTTTTAGCCGTTGGTTTATCCACTCTTCGGAATAGCCCTTTTTCAAATAAGTTTCCATGGCACGCTCGAAAGCCAATTCGGGATTTTCGGTTTCATCAATTCTCTCTGACCCTACTTTTGCCAACCATCTCTTGAAAGGTTCAGCTTTGGGCGATGTGATGGATTGGATTATTCTTAAAAGCCCTTCGGCATCGGTTGCCTGAATTTTCCTGATTTTGCCATCGGCTGCCAACATGGGAAGGGGGGTACAAATTGTACCCCAGTTGCTGTTCAGTTCCAAATCGCGCGAACGCATTTTTTTAATGTATTGTTTTACATCAACACTTTCAGAAAGTATTTGCACCACATCCTGAACAGAAAAATACCATTTCTCCTGTTCATCATCCCAATGAGTCCTAACTGATTGGTCTTGGAATAATTGAATTTTATTCTTTTTTTCCATTGTTCATATCTTTAATTACTTATCGTCTTCCTGATGCCGGGAACATGATAAGTTTATCTTTCAACTAATTCATTTATCGTTTTAGTGGCTTCTGTTTTAAAATACTGGTAATCTTTAACAGGAGCTTTGTATTGCACATCAACACCAAGTGTTGCAAAGTGTTTCAGCGCACATTGTATTTTGTAAATCTCACTTTCTTTGAGCGATTTCTTATCGTTAATATCGTTTGTCCCTTTGGTTTCTATCACAAAATAGAATTCACTTTCGTTACCATCTCTCAAACTTTTACGTTTCATAACAATCCCAAAATCGGGGTTATACTCGCCAATAGGCGTTAGTATTTTGTAATAGGCAGGCAACTTCATAAAACAAATTACTTCATCATCAATATCGGTAGCTAAGGCGAAAAGGCTTTCGATATAACTATCAACAAGCATTCTGTTATAGAATCCCCTGTTTGGTGTGTCTCTGTATTGATTTTCATCCACTTGTTTTATAAAATCAGTAAATTCAAAAGGAAAAGTTTCATTTGTTAAATGATAATCCAAACCTCTTAGCATCTCTTCCAACTCAATGTTTTTTATTAATGCTGATGCTTTCTGAATAAATAATGGTGGGTTTTTTACAAGATTTTCGCTGTTAATTCCCTCAACAATTTTGAATGTAGTAGTATAGCTTAACCCAGTGTTTTCACTAATTTCTTCCACTAAATCCAATGCAGAAAAATGCGCTTTCAATTTGTAAGTTTCTTTACCGCCAAATACATCTTCAATGCCTTTTTCAGTAATAACATCAATCGCACGGCTGCTTACCTCTGCTTCGTATTTTGCAATTTTAATTTGGTTGATTGCCTCAATGCTTCTTTTGATTAATGCTTGTTCGTTAAAAGCAACGGTGTAATTTGTCTTCTTTGCCAGAGCTGTCCAAAAACGCATAAAGGCTTTATTAATACTTTCATTTTCGCTACGCTTAAAGCGAACTTTATTTGGATATCTTCCTTTGTGTGTATGTGTCATTTTTGCACCTGCACCGGAGGTACCATAAACTTCTTTAATTTCTTCCTGGTATTGGGTTACAAAAGTCTCGTAAGTTTCGTTTGGGATTACAGTAAGCTGGTTAATCCGTTCTGCATCTTCAACGCTCAATTTGTCATAAATTCTGTGCCCATCCTTATTTACGCAAATTCGTAATCCCCTTCCTATTTCCTGTCGTTTTTTGATTTCAGAATAGGAATTGCTCAAAGTAGCAATGTTGAAAATGTTTGGGTTGTCCCAACCTACACCCAGCGCAGAATGTGAAAAGATAAATTCAATTTTATTAGCCGTTTCTTCACCATAACTCAGCAATCCTGCTTTGTCTTTCAAAATAGCATCAAACACGTCTTTGTTTTTACGCATTGAATTTTCATTGTCAGTAAATTCCCCTTTTCCTGTTTGGGCAAAATAGAATCCCTGGATTGCATCAATATGTTCGGCTGTCGGCTGTCTGTTTCCGTGAAATTCGGGATACAGTTCTTTGTACTTTTCAATAAAGAGTTTTTTAATAATCGGGGCTTCGCTAATGTAATTGGCAACTTTATCAATAAAAATAAGCGAAAGGCATTTGATGCCTTGTTCCTGCAATTTTTGCTTTTTTGTGAAATGACGAATGATCAGCCATTCAAGTTGCAAAGCCCAAATGCTTTGAATATTTCCTGAGGTTTGCTTTTCAAAAATTTCAGTCCCATTGGTAAATGACACGGACCATTTTCCGCTTCTCAGGCTTTTATTTATCCTTGATATTTGATAATTTAGGTAACTCGGATTATTGGTAACAATGCCAAGGTTTTCGCCTTTGCCAAGCCACTTGCTATCTTTAAATTCAATTTTCCCACTCTTCGATTGGTGCCATGCTTTAATTATAGCTTTTGGTTCGCCTTTTCCGTTTTGCGTTTCCGAAAGTTCAAGTTTCAGGGTAGCTTCATCATTCTTTTCGGTAACAGTTAAAACTTCAATCTTTTTTACCAGGCCTTGTTTGTAGCTGTCATAAGGGGTAAGGCGATACATTTTATTTTTTGAAACCTTGTGTGTAGCCGAATACCTTATCTTGAAAAGTGGATTTAGTTTGGCAATTTGTTTTGCGGAATTTTCGGTATCCATTCCTTCCTGTGGTTCATCCATTATGATAATTGGATTTGTGTGTCCAATTGCGTCAATGAAAGGAATATTTGCAAAAAGGTCTTCTCTTTTAGCCTGGTTCAGTATTTTGTCTTCTGAGTTAAACGAAGCCAAAGTCATTACCATTATTTGCGGATGTTGTTCTTCAATAAAGTTGGTTACTTTGTTCAGTCGTTTACTATTGTATTCGAAAAACTTGGGAGTAAATCCATAGATACTTTCAAGCTGTTTTTCAAAGGATGACAGCGTACTTAAAACACCTTGTCGGATTGCGATAGAGGGGACAAGAATGATGAATTTTGTAAATCCGTAATGTTTATACAATTCATAAATTGATTTGATGTAAACAAGCGTTTTACCTGTTCCTGTTTCCATCTCAATGGTCAGTTCCTGTTCGCTTGTAACTTTCGCAATATCATCATCAATCCCATTTTCAAGTAAAACGGTCTTAATATTTTCAGTTAATTGCTTCTTAGAAAGCGTACATACATTTGAACGAATACCTTCTGTACAAGCATTGTCAAATGAATTTTTTTCGTTACCGTCAAATACATTAACAATAGACTTGATTGCCGTTTGCTGATATTCTAATTCTTCTAATTTTAATTCCATCAGTCTTAGCTGTTCTTTTTGTTAATGAATTTCATTCTTTGTTCAGCAACTTTCAGAGCCTTTTGTCCAAGTTCTTCATCTTTAATTTCGTAAAGGATTTTTTCACTCAGATACTGAACAAGTAAATCGTCTTCTTTTAAATCAAGAATTTCAGCAAGTTTTATAATTTGTTCTTTTGTTGCTTTTCTTTCGCTTCTTTCAATCTTGCTTAATATTGCTGTGTCAATATCAAGCTTGGCAGCTACTTGTCGAAGAAGTAACCCTTTTTCCTCTCTTTTATCCCGTAGTATTTCTCCTGTAGATTTGTCTATTTTCATTTGTAAATTGTCACTTGATAAATTTCATTTGACAAAATTAGTCAAATTAGATGGTTTGTTTTACACTTTCTGTGATTTGGTTTTCTTAAACTTATTAACAGTCTTTGAGCGTTGGGAAAATTCATACTCTTTTAGTTTTTTCAGGGTTGGATTTTGTGCCGGCGAAAAACAAATGTGTATGAATGTGCGGTGGTTTTTTTTAATGGTGGATGCTGAATCAATAATCTGATATAAAAACACGTTATGTGAAAAACATTTTTTTACCCATGCAAAGGTCGATACTTCTTTTAATTTTAATCATTTCATTTGAAGCCTTTTCCCAGGAAAAAGATTATCACATTGTTAATGTCAAGATTGTTGGTACCGACACCATTCCTTATTTAATAATTGCCGGGGTTGAAATTTTTGATTTCAAGATTTTTAAAACCAAGCGGGAAGCTAAACGCAACACCCGGCTTATCAGGAACATTAAGAAAGTTTATCCGTATGCAAAACTGGCCGGGAGAAAATTTCAGGAATTCGACACCATTCTCAGGGGCGTTGAATCGGAGCGGGAAAAACGTAAAATTATGAAAGTGGTCGAAAAGGAAATCAATGATGAATACGGAGGGGAATTAAAGAAACTGACCATAAGTCAGGGTAAAATACTCATTAAACTCATCGACCGTGAAACGGGAAATACATCATTTAACCTCGTAAAAGAGCTGCGTGGGGGATTTATGGCCTTTTTCTATCAATCGTTTGCCAGGATTTTCGGATACAATTTAAAGATCGAATACGATCCCATTGGTGAAGACCGGAATATTGAGACTATTATCAGAATGATTGACAATGGGGTTTTATAATCCACATGCTGAGATCTTATTATTAACGGCAACATCACCACCCATCAGGCACTATTTTTCTGTTTCAGAAAATACCGGTGTGATATCAAGGTACCTATAATTCCACATGCTGAGTATTTTGCAAGAGTGGTTGACGTATCCGTTTCCCTGGTTTTGCTCAAAATCAAATCCATAACGCAACAAGCGCTTATCATGATACTTTATACACCTGCCAAAGTTTTTACCAAATTTCTTTAGCGCCCCTAAAAAGTAGTATCCAATGTCGTAGCCTTCGAAAGCATATTCTTGAGGTTCGGTTTGGTAAGCATCCCGGAATTTATTCACGAACGAAATAACATTATCAAGGGTATAATCGGTATAACTTTCGGAAATTAAATGTGCATTCAGATTATTCAGGTATTCTAATTCCAGTCCATCCAGCTTTTTCCAGTCTGGTATGCCAATTATGGTAATATTAAAGGTATCCCGGAGTTCATTGAATTTCCGTAAGAAATCAAAAATAAACACCCTGTCGTCCGAATAGGCAATAACCACATTTTCATTATCAACCGTAGCCTGATGAACGAATGTATATGTACTGTCGCGTGAATAGACAATTTCGTGATACAGATCCGTATATGGCCCTACCCTTTGATTTAAATCCTGGTTAAAAATCGACTTTAACCGCTCAATATCGAGGGAGTGGGAGTAACTGTCATGCCTGGCAAGGAATATCTGAGATGATTTGTGGTTGTTATTCAGGTAATCCACCAGAAGCCTGAGTTGATCATCTACTGACGGACGGACCTTAAATACATATTCATTATCGTAAATGATTTCATCCCTTGTAGAAAAGGGATTTACAATAAATATCCGATGCTCCTTTGCAAACGCTGCAACGATTTTAAAACTGGTGCTGAACACAGGTCCGATAATTAAATCCATATATTGAAGTTCAGGATTACGCAGCAAAAGTTTGGTTTCAAATGCATCATTACCCAGATCAAATACAAAAATTTCAACATTCAACCCGGCCTGCTTCAGCGAATCAACAGCCAGCATGAAGCCTTCATAAAAATGGATAAAGGTAAATGGTTTGATATAGCCGGGGCTGGATATATCATCCGTTTCATCAACCATTTTAGTTGGCTCATCTACCAGCTGCGAGAGGTAAAACGGAAGGATCAATGCAATTTTATAGTTGCCGGATTCATCCATTTCTATGCACTGTTCCTGCTCATCTTTCTTAAGCCATGGTTTATTGTCGTTGTCATCATGTGAAAGTTCAGC
>JABMQA010001412.1 GCA_013203545.1 Bacteroidota bacterium | reverse complement strand
CTGTTCTTATGGCTGGCACGGATGACACGATCAGGCCAAATGCTGTAGGCTAAATGCGCCCAATCATAGTCCCCTTTTTTCATTTTTTCCCAGGTTTGTTTGAGATTCCTTTGCCAGGGTTTGTGTTGGAATAATTTCCACAAGGGTGCGGCCGTAATCTGGACACCGTCGTTTAGGTTGGGTTTCCAGAATTTGGCAATACGCAATAGCTCGTCGCGGAAATCTTTGAGTTCGACTTCAAAATCTATTAGTTTTTCCAATTCCTTTTCTTCCTGGTGGTTGCGGCTGGTTTTCTGACGTAAATTATTCGCTTTTTCGGAAATTTGTTTTAGTTTTGGTTCCACAAAGTCGTTTATGCAAGTATAAAGGATTTGATCGGTCAGGCGGTGATAATAAATCCAGAGTGTGTAAGAGTTTGATGGTGTGGATAGAGGCCAGTATATGGGTGCCTGGCGGCGGCTTTTTGAGTAGCGTTTGAGGTGGTCGGCGAAAAATTTGTTCGGTTTGTTGAAATATTCGCGCAATAAGTTCACGCCAAGGATTTCACAGGATTGCTGTTCAATGTCACCGGCTTTGTGTTTCCAGATGGTTTCAATGGCATCTCGGATTCTATCGATAATGTCATCCGGGTGTCCTTCATCATCAACGATAATACCTGACCAGGAAATGCCTAGTGGATAGTCAACAGAGACATCTTTGGGGTTTGCAGGAAGACCTTCGGCGTTTTGGAACATGCCGGGCGGGCAAACCGGGAGTGGATCAAGTGGTTGAGGCAACTCTGGCAGGGGCTTTTCTTTGGTGGCGTATCGAATATCCCAGCGACCCAATATCGTACCGATAAGATAAGATAAACAGGCTTCCTCTGTTGCTTTTGAAGAAGTGTCTATGACAAAGTCATTGTCTTGTGCTTCTTCGTCGTTGTCTTCCTTATCAGTACCATTACATTGGCTCTGGAAGGAGATGGCTTCTAATAAATCCCTTTCCATTGCCAAGGTTTGATGCGGTGTAAGCCCATATGCTTCTGCAACCAATCGTTCGCCTTCTTGCCCCAACAAGCTGGTGGGATTAAAGGCGAGAGCCTGACCGCCGCGAGACAGATCCTGAATTTTTAACGGGATAAGAAATTCGTGGAACGGTTCATGGTTCTGGTAAGCAACTCGGCGATGATCCACCTCGCGATTAATAATGATTTTAAAAAGGTGATTTGTTTCTTCGGGTACTTCAGGCCAAGGCAGCATTTTTACGTTTTCTACGAGAAAATTAGGCCATTCAAATTTCTCACCTTTAAATCGCAGGAAAGCCGAAGCAATACGTGAAGCACATACGCCTATGGCTTCAATCTGGTTTTCGTATTCAGGAAACGCCATGTAGCGACTCGCAGATGGGATACAATTCCCCGGAACGATGTAAGGGTAGAACCGGACTGCCCGTCGTGTCCAACTGAAGCCCGGTTTGTAGTAAAACTGCACATTTCGAAGAACGGAACGTTGCTTGCCTTTGGCGTTTGTGAAGTTGCGCAATTCCGAACCATCTTTGGCATAGTTGATTTTAAGTGTAATGGGTGAATACCATGGCTGTGAAGCCCCGGCTTTCACATGAAAAGCCCATGCGGGCTTTCCCTTTTTCCTGCGTTTAAAATATGCCATTACAATGGGATCATCAAAACGACAATAAGCCTCGCCATTTGACGGATAATAACAAAACTGCGTATCCTCATATGGCACTTCCCAAACTGTTCGCACGAAACGCGGATCGTCTCCAGTTGATAACCCTTGTCGAACATTACCGATATTTGGCTCGAATCTTTGTTTGGATGATAGGAGTTGAATAATTTTTTTGTCAATCCAGTACACAAAAGGGGAATCCGGCAATAAGCTAAAAAAGGATTGCTCTGCGAAAAAGTTTCGCAAATCAGGTTTTCCGGCACAACAAGCATCAATACAAGATTCAACCGCACCTTGGCGGTCTTTTTCGGCAATCGCCCTAATAACAAACGTGGTATTCGATGGTGCAGTACGCTCTATAACATAGGCTGCCGCTTCCACCATTGCATCATCCATTACGCCCTGTCCAAGATCTGCAATCAAGCACAGGGCGGAATTATCAAGGACTATATTTTCCCGCCAGTTGCTAAATGTCGTCAAAAAAAGCAAGTGCGTGATGTGATAGCACCGATTCGTCCATGCGGTACCAGACAGTGGAGATGTCGTTCTACGAAAGCTCCAAGGATGTCATTATAACTATTTGGATATGTTGCTCTTGCTTTAGCTTTCCATTGTTCGGAAAACTCTCCAAACGGCGGATTCATCAGAACCACATCATAATGCTTCCGGCACAAGTCAATGAAAGCAAAACCTCTGGCAGCATCTTTAACAAATAGTTGCCGACGGGAACCGTCTTTCGTTTCGGCTTGTTCAGCATAATTGCGTAAGGCATTAAGTATTTTCTGTTCAGCGGTCAGCCAGAATTCGGTCCTGTCCGGGAGATCGGTAAAATCAAACAATGATGTCTGTTTCGGTTTCTCCAACTCAGGGAACAAACTCATTTTTGCCTGCTTGCGACGTAAAAGCTCTTTGTTGAACCCCTCTCGGGCTTTCTCAATGGCATCTTCAATTTCTTCCTCAATCTTCAATAAACTGCCGGCTTCTCCGGCAAGTTCCATTTTTTCAAAAATGATTTCCACAAGCTGGCCCAAGACACGAGGTTTGAGGTTTTTGGTAAAATCCTGTAAGAGATCTTTTTCGCCGGGCATTGGTTCAGCACAAACTATGTTTGATTTACGAATTTGAGGCCGGTCCAATTGTTTAATATTTTGATCTTTCCATGAACGTTGGGCTCTCAGCCATAGAGATAATCCTGCAATCTGGACGGCACGAGGATCAATATCCACACCGTGAATGTTATGTTCGATGATTAATCTTGGAATATCCCGCAAAAATGTTTCCTGACCTTCATAGGATTCAATTAAAGGCTTAAATTCCCCTGACCTTTCAAACAAATCATCTCCAAGCCGACTTTCCAGTTCCCAGGCTTCTTTATAAATCTGCTCAAACAAATCAAACGCATATAATCCAAAATGCATCGATCCACAGGCCGGGTCGAGCATGCGGATTTCCCGTGGATCTTTTAAAGGACGGAATGGAATATAAACCGGTTGACTGAGCAGCTCCTGCTGACTGAGATCTTCCGTAACTTCTTCCTGTTCAGGGGCATCTTCACCCCTGGCTAAAAAGATTTCATTGGGACGTCGGACAAGATATCGGCATGTATCCTTCAAAGCTGTATTACCTTTGGTCATTTCGTACCAAATGCGTCCAAGGGTATTATCGGTGAGGAATTCCACAACATAGCGTGGTGTGAAAAACTGGTTGCGAACGGCTAATTCCCGGCTGTTGCGCGGTGCTTGGGATTCATTGCGCATCTGACGTCGCTCTTCAGCCGAATTGAAATACTGATACATCCAGCCAATGGTTTCATCCTCAGTCCAGAGAGGATTGATTTCTATATTGTTTATTTTTTCCAGTAATTCGAGAAGCACTGATTCACGCGGAAACAACCGACCCATGGGTGAATAACGGTCAAAAAGGACCGGTAGATCCATTGCAAACTCATCAAAGATACTAAAAAGATAGTTACGGTATGCATCCCCGGTTTCCCCGAGTGCTGTCCCTGCTACCCGCGCATATAGCTGAAATCCTTTGGAGTTATATCCGTTAGAGATTGATTCGATCAGAATATCGCGAGCCTCGGCCATTCTTAAGGCGCAAAGACGGTTGAGTACGGTAAATGCTTGTTCTCGAACAATTCGTTCCAGTGACTCCCTAATTTCGGAAGATGGGTTGCTTGCCTGATAGTGATTTAAAATATCTCGTAGCAAGCGAGCTGTCTGGCGTCGCGCGTCATCTAAGAAAGCAAGCGAATCTATATCGCTGACTTCACCAGTTGTGGGGTCCAAACCATATTCGTTTTGAAGTTGGCGAGTAAATTCTTCAGTAAGTAGGTTGCGAGCCTCTGAGACAAAATTCTGAAGCCGAATTCTCGTTTTATCGTCAAACGCCATGTTGTTCCCCGGTTAATCTGTTTCATTCCCCAACTGAAAGCGAATTTCCACCTTTTCATGTTT
>JABMQA010001411.1 GCA_013203545.1 Bacteroidota bacterium | reverse complement strand
ATATTGGATTGACTTCTCATGGAAAATCTTTAGATGAAATAAAGCAACGCAATAACAAAGTTGATATTCTCACGAGGGAATTTCTAATTGATACAGTTGAATTAGTTTCCATTTTCTTAATTAGAAATTTTGAAACTAAAAATGAAAGAGCTTCCAATGAATTACTGGAAGACACATTAAAATATTGGGAAGCTGAAGAATTTAATGATTTCTGGGACGACTCATTTGGAGATTTTGAGATGGGTACTTATTCCTACCCTGCTAGTGAAATTTTATTCAATGTTGATAAACAAGCTTATGTAAATGAGTACAAAGCATTCATAGAAAGCGGAGAATGATAAGAATAACCGAGAATACAATAGAAGAATTTGCAATAGAATTATTGGAACGTTTAGGTTATCAATATATCTATGCACCAGAAATTGCTCCTGATGGTAGTAAACCTGAACGAGCCAATTATGAAGAAGTTTTACTTTCAGACAGACTAAGAGATTCTATCAAAAGAATAAATCCTAAAGTCCCAATAGATTCCCAGGAGGAAGCATTTAAGGAAATTTATCGGATTAACTCTCCTGAGTTACTTGCTAATAATGAAAGCTTTCACCGGATGCTGACTGAAGGTATTAAAGTTTCCTATCAAAAAGATGGACATCAACGAGGTGATTTAGTTTGGCTCATTGATTTTGAAAATCCCGAAAACAATGAATTCATTGTTGCTAATCAGTTTACGGTTATTGAAAATGGAAACAACAAACGCCCTGATGTTATTCTTTTTATCAATGGCATTCCATTGGTTGTTATTGAGCTTAAAAACCCTGCTGATGAAAACGCAACTATTAAATCAGCATTCAAACAATTACAGACATACAAAGAAATTATTCCGAGCTTATTCACTTACAATGCTTTAATGATTATTTCTGATGGACTGGAAGCAAAGTCAGGTTCTTTGTCCGCAGGTCTGACTCGATTTATGGCTTGGAAATCCGCTGATGGAAAAGAAGAAGCTTCCAAACTTGTTAGCCAATTGGAAACCCTAATTAATGGGATGCTCAATAAAGAAACTTTATTGGATTTAATCCGTCATTTTGTGGTTTTCGAAAAATCAAAAAAAGAAGACTTAAAAACTGGTATCATTACAATTTCAACCGTTAAGAAATTAGCTGCCTATCATCAATATTATGCTGTAAACAGAGCAGTCGAATCTACTTTAAGAGCTACGGGGCATAAATTAAAAAAGGAAACTCCTGTAAGTATGGTAATGGAATCACCTGAAAGTTACGGAGTAGCAGGAGTTAAAACACAACCCAAAGGCGACCGTAAAGGCGGTGTTGTTTGGCATACTCAAGGAAGTGGCAAATCGCTTTCAATGGTTTTCTTTACTGGAAAGATAGTTTTGGCATTGGATAATCCAACGGTTTTAGTAATCACCGACCGAAACGATTTGGACGACCAGTTGTTTGACACTTTTGCATCATCAACACAACTTTTAAGACAAGAGCCGAAGCAAGTTGAAAACCGAGAAGATTTAAAAGAGAAACTAAAAGTTGCTTCGGGTGGTGTCATTTTTTCAACCATTCAAAAATTCCAACCTGAAAATGGCAATATTTACGAAACTTTATCGGAAAGAGAAAACATTGTTGTTATTGCCGATGAAGCACACAGAACACAATACGGTTTCAAAGCCAAATTGGATAAAGAAACAGGAGCCATAAAATATGGTTTTGCAAAATATATGCGTGATGCTTTACCGAATGCCACATACATTGGTTTTACAGGTACACCAATTGAAAATACCGATGTGAACACACCTGCTGTTTTCGGAAATTACATTGATGTTTATGATATTGCCCAAGCGGTTGAAGATGGTGCAACCGTTCGCATTTATTACGAAAGCCGATTGGCAAAAGTAAATTTGAGTGATGAAGGCAAACAATTAGTTGAAGATTTAGACGAAGAACTTGACCAAGAAGATTTAACAAATACACAAAAAGCCAAAGCAAAGTGGACGCAATTAGAAGCTTTGATTGGCAGTGAAAATAGAGTAGAAAATATTGCAAAAGATATTGTATACCATTTTGAAGCTCGCCAAGAAGTTTTTGACGGTAAGGGAATGATTGTTTCAATGTCAAGGAGAATTGCAGCCGATCTTTACGATGAAATTATAAAAATTCGCCCTGAGTGGCACTCTGATGATTTGGACAAAGGAGTTATTAAAGTTGTAATGACTTCGGCAAGTTCTGATGGACCAAAAATTGCCAAACATCACACAACCAAACAGCAAAGAAAAACATTAGCCGACCGTATGAAAGATACGGAAGACGAACTAAAATTAGTGATTGTTCGTGATATGTGGCTAACAGGTTTTGATGCTCCAAGTATGCACACTTTGTACATTGACAAGCCAATGAAAGGACATAACCTTATGCAAGCAATTGCAAGGGTAAACAGAGTTTACAAAGATAAACCTGGTGGATTGGTTGTTGATTATCTCGGTATCGCTTCTGACTTGAAAAAGGCACTTTCATTTTATTCAGATGCCGGTGGAAAAGGCGACCCAACTATTTTACAGGAACAAGCTGTTGAGTTGATGTTGGAGAAATTAGAAGTAGTTTCAAATCTATTTCACGGCTTTGCTTACGAAGAATATTTTGAAGCCGAGACTTCTAAAAAATTATCAATGATTCTTTCAGCCGAAGAACATATTCTCGGTTTAGAAGATGGTAAGAAAAGATACATAATTGAAGTAACAGCACTTTCAAAGTCCTTTGCTATTGCAATTCCGCACGAACAGGCAATGGATGTTAAAGATGAAGTTGCCTTTTTTCAAGCAGTAAAAGCAAGATTAGCAAAATTTGACGAAAAAGGTGCAGGTAGTACAGACGTAGAAATTGAAACAACAATCAGACAAGTAATAGATAAAGCATTAGTTTCTGAACAAGTGATTGATATTTTTGATGCAGCAGGAATAAAGAAACCAGATATTTCAATTCTATCAGAAGATTTTCTTTTAGAATTGAAAGGAATGGAACATAAAAATGTGGCATTGGAGGTATTAAAAAAGCTATTAAATGATGAAATAAAAACTCGTTCAAAAAAGAATTTAGTAAAAAGCAAATCATTAATGGAAATGCTTGAAAATTCCATTAAAAAGTATCACAACAAAATATTGACTGCTGCTGAAGTGATGGACGAACTCATTAAATTGAGTAAGGAAATCGTAAATATGGACAGCGAAGCAAAAGCACTCGGACTGACTGACTTTGAATATGCTTTTTATACAGCAGTTTCAGACAATGATAGTGCAAGAGAATTAATGCAAAAAGACAAATTAAGAGAACTTGCTGTAATCTTGACTGAAAGAGTGAAAGCAAACGCATCAATTGACTGGACAATAAAAGAAAGTGTAAGAGCAAAATTAAAAGTTATAATAAAACGGACTTTGAGACAATTTGGTTATCCACCAGATATGCAAAAACTGGCAACAGAAACTGTGTTAAAACAAGCTGAATTAATTGCAAATGAATTGACAAATGGATAAGCCAACGCTTCACAGTCATACACATTGCCAAGTCGCGCGAAAAACCAACCGCACAAACCAAAACTTGTCAAAGAGTATGCCTGTCCCAGCCCACTAGCAGACAGAAAATATGTAGCAAATTGAAAAAGAAAATGACTGAAATGAATCAACACCAGGCGGTAACAAAGTGTATAAATCATTGGGCAGATAGTGCTAATTTCAAGGGTGTTACATTTAATAAAAGTTGTAGCGGTTTGACAGGAAAGTGCTTCGAAATGCCCAACGCTTCATACACCAACCGTTAGCAAACATAATAATGAAGAACCTCCTAAAATATATTGACATGAAACTGGTCTTAACAATTGTATTTGGATTATTCCTAATTAACAATTTGAATTGCCAGACTTACTTTCCGTTCCCAAGTGACTCTGCACAATGGAATTGTTTATTTTGGCATCAATGGTCAGCCAGTGACATTAACTTGGTTAATTCAAGTTACATACTTGAAGGAGACACAAACCTGAATGGTAAATCATACAAAAAAGTTTATTACACCGAAACAGACAATCCTGACTATAATTATGAATACATAGGTGGTCTGAGAGAAAATGATACCAAAGACATATATTTCTTCCCTGGTTCAGAAAATTTGAGCTCACCAGGTCCAATAAGTTTTCCGAATGATACTTCTGAACAACTTCTTTATACTTTTAATAACCTTGACTCTGGAATGGTATTACCAATTAACAATGGCTTTACAGAAATTACTGTAATCGGAATAGACTCTGTTTTACTCGGAAATTCTTACCGTAAAAGATACAAAATACAGCAAGAAGGTCTATTCGATTATGACTACTGGATCGAAGGAATTGGTAGCATTAAAGATTTGTTTATTCCATTTACCTATGAGTTCGAGTGGCAGTATTACACACTTTGTTTTACTAACTTAACACTTAGTGCATGACAAAAATTACAATAATTAGATAATCAAATACATATGTTAATAACTTGGTAATAACTAATGTCTACATAATTATTTAATATACTGATATTCAGTATTTTGAATGAAGTACTAGCAGGTATGGCACCAAGATACATGAACACCAGTATTGAGAGTAAAAATAGTATTTTACTCTCAACTTTATCAGAAGTTTTCGGGGATAAAATGAATTTAGCCCGAATAAAGTTCTTTGGCTTATTTATTATGGCTCTTTGCAAAGTTCAAACAGTCTGTTTTGAGAAGCTGGCTACCAGTTTTGAGAATGAAGTGAAAGTTGATTCATCACTTCGCAGGATTCAACGCTTCATGTCAGATTATTTGTTAGATACCAATCTGATAGCTCGCTTAGTATTTGCACTACTTCCGCATAAACCGCCCTATCGTTTGGCGATGGATAGGACTAATTGGAAGTTTGGCTCAGTAAACATCAATGTTTTGGTCGTTGCCATTGTTTATCAAGGTGTTGCTTTCCCTATCCTGTTTACGATGATGCCTAAATTTGGCAATTCATCTACAAATGAACGTATTGAACTCATGCAACGCTACATAAGCTTGTTTGGTACAGACAGTATTGATTGCTTTCTGGCTGACAGAGAGTTTATTGGCGATCATTGGCTTGGTTATCTCAATGCCAATCGAATCAGATACCACATACGTATTCGAGATAATTTCTGGGTGTTTATACCACGAAACGGACATAGAGTGAAGGCTTCCTGGTTATTCAATCATTTAAAGATCAATCAATATGCTTTTTACCGCAGTATTGTTTACGTAAATGGACAACTCTGTTATCTATCGGCTTCAAAAGTCAAAAACAAAAAAGGTATTCCTGAATTTCAGATTATTGTTTCCTTTAACAAACCTGAACAGGCGCAGGCAATATATAAAGAACGATGGCAGATTGAGACTGCTTTTAAAGCACTAAAGTCAAGTGGGTTCAATATTGAAGATACACATTTGACCGAAATAGATCGGATAGGTAAACTCTTTGCTCTTGTATTTATAGCATTTGTTTGGGCATATATAGCGGGCATCTATTTGAATGAAATTTGCCCCATAAAAATCAAAACACATGGTAGAAAAGCAAAGAGTATATTTAAATATGGTTTGACTTGGCTAGCTAATATATTGTTTGGTAATGATTTAGATAAATTTAGAAATTGTTGTAAATTTTTGTCATGTACTTAGTAATTTTGTTTATTTTTGTAAAAAATATATAATTATGAAAGCAATAAAACAAAGTGAAAAAATTCCAAATTGGGACAGTTTGTCCTAATATCAGATAATATCAAATAATAAAATAGTGTTAATTTGTTTAAAATTAATTATTTACAATAGCGGCACGTTTTTTGACTACAATCAGGGAACTGTTAATACTTATAGTTATGAAAACTTTTATTAAAATGTTAATTATTGTTAGTTTTTTTGCATTATTCTCTTGCAATAAAAATTTAGACTCTACACTCGTTAATCCTGAACCTACTTCTATGTCTGATTTAGTAATTGACCCCGGATTTAACT
>JABMQA010001410.1 GCA_013203545.1 Bacteroidota bacterium | reverse complement strand
TCGTTAAGGTCGATATTGCCGCCTGAAATAATAATTCCGATTTTTTTTCCGTGAACGTTGAATTTATTTTCCAGTATGGCCGCAAGTGGAACGGCAGATGAGGGCTCGATGATGATTTTCATCCTTTCCCACGTAAGCTTAGTGGCATTAACAATTCCTGCCTCGCTTACAGTAACAATATCATTTACATGGTTGAGAATGATAGGGAATGTCCAATCGCCCAATGAAGTTCTCAATCCGTCAGCAATGGTGTCGGGATTAATTGATGGAATAAATTTCTTTTGACTAAACGATTGGTACGCATCGTTGGCCTGCTCGGGTTCAGCTGCAATTACCTTAGCTTTTTCAGTGAAATAATGGGTTGATAGCGCAGTGCCGCTTAATAGGCCACCACCTCCGACCGGAGCCATAATTATATCGAGTTCAGGAGTATCTTCAATCAATTCCTTTGCTGCAGTAGCCTGTCCTGCAATGATCCTGGGATCATCGTAGGGATGGATTTCAGTTGCGCCCGTCTTTTGTATTACCTCCTTTAAGGTGGATTCGCGTGAGGAAAGATTAGATTCACAAAAAGTTATCTGTCCGCCATAATTTTTCACCGCTTCAATTTTAACCTTCGATGAGTTTATTGGCATAACAATGTAGGCATCAAGTCCCCTGAGCCTTGCGGCACGTGATAGTGCGGCGGCATGGTTCCCCGACGAATGTGTGGCCACACCTTTCATACATTCTTCATCAGTTAGCGAAAAAACAGTATTTATAGCACCTCTTGATTTGAATGCGCCGGCTTTCTGAAAGTTTTCACACTTAAAATAGAGATTACATCCAGAAATCTGATCGAGATTTTTACAAGTAAGTACCGGCGTACGGTGAACGTATTTGCTTATTCGAAGCGACGCTGCCTCAATATCTGCTTTTGTAGGGATTTTTTCGGGATCGTATTTCAATGCTTACTTAATTATATTGTTTTCCAGTTCATCCACAATTGCGTCGCTCGCTTTTTCGATAAGGCGAAACACATTTACAAAACCATCCTTTCCACTATAGTATGGGTCGGGAACCTCAAGCATTCCGCCGGGTTCGATCACATCCAGGAAGAGGCGTACCTTGGCAAGATCGCTTTCATTGCGGGCTAAATTGCAAATATTCCTGAAATTCGAATTGTCCATGGCATAGATCAGATCGAACTGATCGAAATCCCTCCGGGTAATTTGTCTTGAGCGATGGTCGGTGATATCTATGCCAAATTTACGGGCAACTTCAATTGATCTGGGGTCGGCCATTTCACCAACATGGTAACTGGATGTACCGGCAGAATCAACCATGGCTTTGAATTCACTTTTCTGAAGCTTACTCCTGAGGATGCCTTCGGCAAGAGGCGAACGGCAAATATTGCCAAGACAAACCATTAATATTTTCATAATCCGGTCTGTTTCTCACTGATCTAAATGATTTAACCCAACATTAACAAATCAGCAAATTATAGTTTTATTTTTTTTTCGAGATCACTTACATAATTGCGGAATTCCTTATCGGTTTCAATCAGGTTTTGAACCGTTTTAAATGCATGTAGCACAGTGGCATGGTCTTTATTTCCGCATTGAAGCCCTATGGAGGTAAGTGAGGCTTTGGTATGGAGTTTCGAAAAATACATCGAAAGCTGCCTGGCCTGAACAATATTGCGCTTCCTGGTCTTCGAGTTCATCTGCTCGATGGTGAGGCCAAAATATTCCGATACGATTTTTTGAATATAATCTATCGAAATCTCTTTGTTGGTATTCTTTATAAAATTATCAACAACTTGTTTTGTCAACTCCAGGGTGATTTCCTTTTTATTTAAAGATGACTGCGCAAGTACAGAAATCATCGCACCTTCCAGTTCACGAATATTGGATGTTATGCTATAGGCCAGATACTCAATAACGTTGTCGGGCATATCAATACCATCATTATAAAGTCTTTTCTGAAGAATAGCAATTCTGGTCTCAAGATCAGGTACCTGTAGATCGGCTGTTAATCCCCATTTAAAACGTGAAAGTAAACGGGGTTCCATTCCTTCAATATCAACGGGTGCTTTATCGGAAGTAATTACCAATTGCTTCGACCGCTGATGTAACTGGTTAAAGATATGGAAGAAAACATCCTGGGTCTTTTCCTTTCCCGCAAGGAAATGAATGTCATCGATAATGAGAACGTCAATGAGCTGGTAAAAACTGGTAAAGTCGTTTTGGTTATTGTTTCTTACCGAATCGATATATTGCGCAATAAACTGATCGGTTGTAACATACAGTACCGTTTTGTCGGGAAAATTATTTCTGACCTCAATTCCGATTGCATGTGCCAAATGTGACTTCCCCAGACCTACCTTACTGTAAACAAACAATGGGTTGAAAGCTGTTTTGCCGGGATTTTTTCCTATTGCCAGGCCTGCTGATCTTGCCAGCCTGTTGCAATCGCCCTCGAGGAAATTATCAAATGTGTACCGCTCGACCAGTTGGGAATTCACGTTCATTTTTTGAATTCCAGGTATAACAAAGGGATCAGGGATCTCTTTTGTGGGGCTCCTGGCCAAAAATGGAAATGCAACATCCGGGTTTTTAATAGATGGTCTGTTTGAGGTGGGAACAATTATTGAATACGGACCCTGCTTTCCATAAGAATTCTCCATCACAATACTATATTCCAATCTACCTGCACTACCGAGCTCTTTCTTAATGGTTTTTTTAAGCAGGTTGATATAGTGTTCTTCAAGCCATTCATAAAAAAACTGGCTTGGAACCTGGATGGTTAGAACCCTGTCTTCCAGTTTGATTGGTTTAATTGGCTCAAACCATGTCCGGTAACTTTGGTGACTAATGTTGTCCTTGATGATTTCCAGACAACTATTCCAAATAATATTTGCATCGTTTCCCATACGAAAGACCACCTTTTCTTTAAAAGCTGTTAATCAATTTGTTAAATTATTAAAATGTTGGGATGAAATAAAACAAGAAGAGTTATAAACACCCAATTTCCCCCTTTGAAAATTTTCAACAAAGATCAATGAAAAATTATGTAAAAAAAAATGTTTTTTCACTTGGTTATTATAAAAAATCTGCTATGATAAAATCATACACCGGATGTGCTGTTGTGATTAAATTGCTTATTCTAAGAAAACTAATTAGAGAAGATTCTAACATTTTATATATCTCAATTTTTGTCTGTATTTATTTTTCCCACAATAAAATAACAATTGAATCCGAATATTGATATTCAATGTTTTTTTATGAGCTTCTAAAAATAGTTTTTTTTTTAAGTATATGATTAAAAATTTAAATTATTTTAAAAATTTTACTTTAATTGCACCAATATTTTCTTAAAAGTGAGCGTTACTGGAATTGGCAATTCGGTTTACCGGGAATAAATTGTACACCACAAATTACTTCATGATAATACAATTACACTTTCTTTAAAAATTTCATTTTCACTTTCACTTATTTAGTATTAATTAAAATTTTTCGCCATGAAAGCAGTAATTGTGTTGTCTTTTTCAATTCTATTTTTACTTTCCAATATATTTTCGCAGCCTACGGGTCTTATTGAAGCAAAGGGTCTGGGGCTGATTGATTTTTCAATTCATGGAAATACCAGCAGTACACATTATTACAGGCCATTGGATTTGCATATGATAAACAGGTCGGGCGAGTGTTTACAAATTACTGTCGGCCGGGGGTTGATCATGGAAGCCGATGAGGAGGCGTACCAGAATTTTATTACCACCCGGGAGGAGCAAATTGTAATGGAAGCCTATGAGCAAAAAAGTGTACAACTTTTTGCGATGTGTATCGAAAAGTCAGACATGTCGCCTGTTTCGTCTACCACCTTCAATCCAACCCAGATGGCAGATTCAGCTTTAACAGGCCTGGTCACAATGATCGAGAAGGACAGTTTGTATACGTATGAGTCACAGGCGGCCATCTGGGCACTGGCTTGCAATACCCCCCTTACTGAAATCGTAGGTTTCGACACGGTGCTTACCAGAAACCTTGTTGAGTATGTTGCAGCAGCCACCGG
>JABMQA010001409.1 GCA_013203545.1 Bacteroidota bacterium | reverse complement strand
CTATCATACTTATGATAAACAGCAACGTGCATGCTGAAACCTATCACATCGATGGTTATGTTATACTGGAGGATTTGCTCCTGCCTGTCGAATTACAGATTATTGAAATCAGGGACCAAAATGGTAGTTTTATTACCTCCCTGATAACAAACATGGATGGATTTTATACCGGGGAATTTGAAATAGATCCGGCATTTTCTCCTTACGTATCGGTTGAATTATGGAGATTCTGTAATGGTGAAATCATATTTTACAACCATGACATTATGCTAAATAACCCATGTCTCACCAGCACATTTTTCGTATGCAGGGATCAGCCTTGCATCGCAAATTTCAATTATACGCAGACAGCCCTAAACAGCCTCGAAATTGAATTTACCGATATATCGCAGGGTGATATTACATCATGGTTCTGGGATTTTGGTGATGGGGAATTCTCAACTGAACAAAATCCAACCCACATTTATGAACTGGAGGATCATTACCAGGTTAAACTTACGGCAATGGGTACAAATTGTGTGGATGAAAAACACAGGGGATTATTTGTTTTTTATCAGGACTGCCTGGCAAAGTTCACATACGAACAAACCAACGAGGGTGATGATTTGATCGTCCGGTTTTTTGATGAATCTCAGGGAAACATTGATCAGTGGTTTTGGGATTTTGATGATGGGGGCTCCTCAGGTCAACAGAACCCGGAACACCAATTTGCGGAGCCGGGAAACTACCTTGTTAATTTGCATATCAACGGACCGGGATGCTGGAATTCTACCTGGCAAACCGTCATCGTAATGCCTGTCCCGGGTTGCTTCCCGCATTTTAATTATGAACAGCTTCACGGTGCAAATCTTGAATTGGTATTTTCCGACTTATCAGTAGCCGATTCGATATCTACCTGGAACTGGGAATTTGGCGATGGCAATATGAGTAATTTAGCTAATCCAAATCATATATATGATTCAGCCGGATATTACGATGTTTCCCTTGAAATTAACGGACCCTGCTGCAATTGTTTTTTCACAAGGAACATTCAGGTATTGACGAGCAATGATTGCACGGCTGATTTTGACTATCAACAGCCTTCATTATATGAGCCCATTGTAGAATTTCAGAACCTTTCAACCGGTGAACACCTCGAATATTTTTGGGATTTTGGGGATGGAACCACAGCAACAGAAACATCACCTGTCCATGAATTCCCTGCTTTCGGTAGTTATGATGTGACATTAAAAAACACTGGTTTTGGTTGTACTGATACCATTATAAAAGATGTACAGGTAATTGAAATGATTCCCTGCGAAGCCATATTTTCATTCTGGAGTGCAAGCCCTGAATCCACCGAAATCCATTTTATAAATGAGTCAGTTGGGTTAATAGAGGAATATTTATGGAAATTTGGGGACGGCACATTTTCAAATGAAGAAAATCCAATTCACAATTATGCCCAGCATGGTGATTATACTGTTGAGTTGAACATTTTTAGCAGTAACTGCGCTGACAGCACCAATTTGCTTGTGCAGATCGCCGAACCTGCTTTTTGTGATGCGATCTTTTCGTTCTGGAGTGAAGCCCTGAATCTACCGAAATCCATTTTACAGATGAGTCAGTCGGATTAATTGAAGAATATTTGTGGGATTTTGGTGATGGATCATTTTCAACTGAAGTGGATCCCATCCACAATTATAGCCAGCATGGTGATTACACTGTTGAATTGAAAATTTTTGCGGGTAGCTGCGAAGACAGTACAAACCTGCTGGTTGAGATTGCCGAACCTGTATTTTGTGAGGCTGCTTTTTCGATTGTTCAGGATTTCCCACAAAGTCGTGTAATTTCATTCCTTAACGAATCTTCGGGAAATGACTTTTCCTCCTTCTGGGATTTTGGTGACGGGGCCACTGCAAATGAACCGAGTCCTGAACATGAATATTCAAATCCGGGCCAATATCTGGTATCCCTGGCCATTTCAACGTCAAACGACTGCCAGGATACGGCATGGTCAACCATTGAGATTCTGGCACCCCTAACCATTACCGGTACTGTAATAGCAGGCACAAATACATTACTTTTGGGAGAGGTTGTTCTTTATAAATACAATAACCCTGGCGGAATAATCATCGATAATCGCATGAGCCTTGATGAGGGATATTTCAACTTTACCGATTTACAACCAGGCAGCTATTTTGTTTATGCTATTCCCGATTTTGATTTCCCATACCCGGTAATCCCAAACTATTTCCCGACCTATTCAGGACAGAGGTCCCACTGGCTGAATGCACAGGCATATAATACCGACAATTTACCCGGCAGCATTACGATTACTCTTTCCTATTTCGACGACTTTTTTAATGGAAAAGCCACGGCTGATGGCAGAATTGAGTCAAGCAGCGACAATTCCGGAATACCCTTCGTGATGTTCCTTTACAATGAAACCGGGAACCTGAGGGATTTCAGGATCATTGATCAGCAAAATACTTTTAACTTTAGTGGAATCCCTTTTGGAAAATATGAGCTTTATCCGGAAAAAGCAGGGAAAATCGGGCAATCGTATTTCATATCCCTGTCAAAAGAAAACCCTGAAATATATAACATTGTCTTTTCAGAAACCGACAACTCCATTGTTCCTGATTTGACCGCGATTAATGACCTGAATATACCGAAAATTGTAATCAGCCCAAATCCGGCCAGCGAATATTTTATAATCAACATTGATGAAAACGCATTTTACAATTCGGAAAATCAAATTAAATTATATAATTCTGAACTCAAGCTAATCTGCGAATATTCTTTCAACGGCAATCATTTCAAAATGGATGTTTCTGGTTATCAACAAGGGATATTCTTCATGCAATTAACAAACAAAACCATCCAAATCCGTAAAAAAATAATAATCATGCATTGATCACTATTTTTGATGCAACCATTTGCATTTTCAGCATCTATATTTCGTAACAAAAATATTAACTAAATTAAAATCTAATTATTTATGAAGAAATTATTACAAACCACGCTGGTAGTAGCTTTAATGCTATTTGGCTTCCAAAGCCTCAAGGCCTTCGACTTTAACGTCGATGGTCAGGTTTCGATGATGGAACAGCAAGTACCTGCTCCTGAAATTATGGTAAAACTTTGCATTCCGGTAGCTGGAATTTTTGAAACCACCCTGACAGGGGAAGACGGTACTTATAATTTTACTGTCGAAATCGAAGAAGGCGCTCAATTAACGTATTTTGTTAAGGTGTTCGATTTCTGTATAGGGGAGTATATCATAAGAACAGGGGATGTTACACCCGATGGGGCTGTTGAAGATTTCCTGATCTGTGAAGATTATATTCCTGGTTGTGAGGCTGCATTTGACTATTGGCAGATGTTTTGCAACCCAATGGAAGTTCATTTTTGGGATGAATCCGATTTCCTTCCGGGCACGTGGTTCTGGGAATTTGGCGATGGCGAAACATCAGACGAACAAAACCCGCAACATCTCTATGCTGAAGGTGGTGAATATGAGGTAACGCTTACCATTATAAGCGCCGACTTAACCTGCAACGAAACCGTAACCGAGATTGTTTACGTTGAAGAAATTGTGTTTGGTTGCGAGGCTGCCTTCACTTATTTCATCCCTTGGCACAACCCGATGGAAGTTCATTTCCATGATCAGTCCGATTTCCAGCCCGGCACATGGTTCTGGGAATTCGGTGATGGTGAAACATCCGGTGAAAAGAATCCTTTCCATACCTATGCTACAGGTGGTGAATATGAAGTATCGCTTACCATTATGAGTGATGACTCAACCTGTGTTGATACATATACCGAAATTGTTGTTATCGAAGAAATCGTGTTTGGTTGTGAAGCTGCTTTCGAATACTTTATGCCAATGTTCAACCCGATGACAGTGCATTTTATTGATCAATCCGACTTCCAGCCTGGCACATGGTTCTGGGAATTTGGCGATGGTGAAACATCCGGCGAACCCAATCCTTTCCATACCTATACTGCAGGTGGTGAATATGAAGTATCTCTTACCATTATGAGTGATGACTCAACCTGTGTTGATACCTATACCGAAGTTGTTGAAATCGAAGAAATCGTGTTTGGCTGCGAAGCTGCTTTCGAATACTTTCTGCCCTGGTTTAACCCAATGGAAGTTCATTTCTGGGATCAATCCGATTTCCAACCGGGCACATGGTTCTGGGAATTTGGTGACGGTGAAACATCTAACGAGCAAAACCCCCAACATATATACGCTGAAGGTGGAGAATATGAGGTATCGCTTACCATTATCAGCGCCGACTCAACATGTATCGAAACTGCTACTGATATTGTCGTAATTGAAGACATGACACTTACCTGCCAGGCCAATTTCTGGTGGCACCACAACTTCCAAAGTGGCGATCCTTTGGAAATTGAATTCATCAACAACTCATATGCTTATAGCCCAATTGTTGAATTTGCATGGGATTTTGGAGATGGGACCACCTCCAACGAAGAAAATCCGATCCACCTTTTTGCTGATTTTGGCACATATGACGTGTCACTTGCCATCACCACCGAAAGCGGTTGTACAAGTGATGTCACCCTTGAAGTTTGGGTTCACGACTGGTCACAAAATTGTATGGCCATGTTCGTACCGTATATCGATTCAATTAATCCGGTACAGGTGTATTTCCAGGACATGTCCATAGGACCGATCACCGAATGGTTGTGGGAGTTTGGCGATGGTGAGGTTAGCTTCGAGCAAAACCCGACACACATCTATCCCGAACAGGCAGTATATGAAGCCAGCCTTACTATTCAGGCCGGGCAGTGTACGAGTTCGTTCTACTACGAAATTAACCTGATTACTGGTCAGGTAGTAGTAAGTCCGGGACCAACAACCGGAGTTAACGAACAAATTGCACAGGAGCTTACATTGTATCCAAATCCTGTTG
>JABMQA010001408.1 GCA_013203545.1 Bacteroidota bacterium | reverse complement strand
TCCATCCATATGCGAAACTGAACAAATGGATCAGTATCAACTTCTCCGCTATCGAGTTTGCCCCGGATATATTCATTCCTGATTGCTGATAATTTGCTTTTCAATTAACCTATGTTAATAAATATCCGCCATCCACAACCAAAACCTCACCTGTGATATGTGAGGCAGCACCCGAAGCTAAAAACAGTACGGCATTGGCCACATCGTCAGCGGAAGCGATTTTTTTTAATGGCGTTCGTTTTTCTACACTTTCAGCCAGATCGTTTGCGTAATGTCTCAGGTTTTCAGAGTCCACCAAGCCGGGAGCAACAGCATTTACCCTAATGTTATCATGCCCGGTTTCAGCGGCTAACGACCTGGTATATGCAATTAGTCCGCCTTTTGTGGCGTCGTAATGCGCCGTTTTGCCAAAACCCGGATGCATGCCGTTGATACTTGCAATATTTACAATTACACCTGATCTCACTTTAATCATTGATTTTAAAACTTCACGGGTCGTTATAAACAACCCCCGCATGTTCAGGTCAAAAACCGCTTCCCAGTCGCTGGTACTCAGTTCATGTTGAAGCGAAAGCACGAAAACACCTGAATTGTTTACCAGAACATCCACCTGCCCGAAATGTTCAATAACTTTTTTCACAGCCTGTACAATTTCCGTTTCTTGCCGGAGATCTGCCCTGATTGCCAGATTTTCGATATGATTTTTTGTAAACCATTCCTTCAGCCCTTCGGCTTCATTGCTGCTCGAATTGTAAATCACCGCCAACTTTGCCCCGGCGATGGCAAGTTTTTTTGCGATACCGCGCCCAATGTTCACTGCTCCGCCGGTTACCAGCACAACTTTATTCGTGAGCGATAGTAAATTTTCGAAAGGTTCCATTATCCCAAATTCTGATTATTTTTAAGACAGACTCATACATATTTGCTTATCAATCCTTTGATGGAAGGATACGCCTCCTTTAGCAGTTTCTCATTCCCCATAATGAGATCTTCGAATTCAAATCCAGGCGACATGGTGGCGCCAACAAGTGCAAAGGTGCCTCCCTGTTTTAACCGTGACCCCTGCCAGATATTTTTTGAGACTACCAATTGGGGCAGTTCGCCCTTTTTGAGGTCGTTCCCAATGGTGATGATTTGGCTACTTCCGTCAGGGAAAAGTTGAAGTTGCTCTATCGGGTCACCCAGGTAAAAATGCCATATCTCCTCCGTTGGAAGTTTATGCAACCTCGAATAGCCCGATTCTGTAATCATATAGTAAATGCATGTGGCCATAGCCCTATCGCTTTTGTCCCCATCCGGCAATGAGGATATATTTATCAGGCCATGGCTTTTATGGGTTTCCCTGTAAAATCCCCCTTCATTTGGAAGCGGCTGAAGGTTGAGCATTTTAACAATTTGCCCAGGTGTCATATTTAGTTATTTTTGTGAACGCAAATCCGGTTTGCAAACAAAAGTAGCAATTTCCTTTCGGTAAATTCAATTTGTGTAACAATGGGTAGGGTTAAGCTGGTTAATAAACGTGAAAGATGGGGGTGTACCATTTGGGCATGGCTGTTATTCGTGGTGCTGTTGGCGCTGCTATTTGTCGGTTTTGTGTCGAATATCGTTTCATTCCTGTCGGCTGAGGACACCATAGACGCTAAAATACTTATCGTGGAGGGTTATGTTCCTGACTATGCATTTTCTGAGGTAATGCGGATTTTTAACGACGACAACTATGACCTGTTGATTGCGGCCGGGGCCAGTTACGACCAGGGTTTTTATATTTCAGGCATCGAAACGGCAGCCCACCTTATTTATCGCTCATTGGTAAAACTCGGGTTTGATACTACCAGGATGGCTATGGCCCCAAACCCGCCCGGGGTATTCCGCGACCGTACCTATTATACAGCGCTGATGACCAAAAAATATATTCAATCCCATTTGCAGGATGTTGACAAAGTGAACATCATTTCACTGGGCACACATTCGCGAAGAAGCCGCTATCTGTACAGATTGGTTTACGAACCGGATATTCAGCTTGGTAATATCGTTATCCCCGACCGGGTGTTGAACAGTAAAAACTGGTATAAATCGAGCCGCGGGTTCCGGACTGTTCTTAATGAAACCCTTGGGTTTATTTATGTTCGATGTGCTTTTAGCCCTCCCGACACCATTGAATTGAGTCAAAACTTTACACAGGATTGACAATTTAGATAAGGTATGAACATAATTGTTTCAATTTTACCGCTTTTTCTATTCCTGATTCTGTTGATTGTGCTCGACAGTTTTAAGCTGGTGAAGGGCAAAATTTTAGGGATGTGTTTTACCTGGGGGATTTTGAGTGCTATTGCTTCCTATTTTATCAACAATTATTTTATTCAGGTTTTCAATATACCGCAATCAGGTGTTACCTGGTTTGAAGCGCCAATGGTGGAAGAATCCCTGAAGGCAGTTATCCTGGTTGTTTTGATCCGATTCAACAAAATTGGATTTATGATCGATGGGGCGATATATGGCTTTGCAACAGGTGCGGGCTTTGCTTTTTTAGAAAATGTTTTTTACCTCAGCCAAATTGAAGATCATAGCCTGCTTGTTTGGATCGTAAGGGGCTTCGGTACTGCCATTATGCATGGTGGCGCCACCAGCATACTATGCATCATCGCAATTAACGGCATCAATCGTAAAACACGCGCACCCGGATCATTTGCATTGGGGCTTCTGGTAGCCATAGCCTTGCATGCCCTTTATAACCAATTTATATTCTCACCCCAAATCTCCACCATTATCATCGTATCTACCCTGCCAATGATCATGTTTTTCGTTTTCAGATCAAATGAACGCTATTTGCGCAACTGGCTCGAAATTGAATTGGATACGGAAATCAAACTGATGGTGATGATTAAAAAGGGGC
>JABMQA010001407.1 GCA_013203545.1 Bacteroidota bacterium | reverse complement strand
GTCTCGGGAGAATTTACCGAAGCCCGCGTTGCGCGTATCACAACTTCATCCTCAAGAAAAGCACCTGGTTTCAGTTCAATCTCAATTGCTAAATTTTCATCAAGATAAAGCTCTTTTTTGAAATCATCAAATCCAATAAACGAAACCTTCAAAGCATATTCAGATGACTTTAGATTTTCGAATTTGAACGTACCATCCGTGGAAGTTACTGCAAAATTATAGGTGTCCTCCAGGATTACATGAGCCCCGGGAAGCGGCTCTTTTGAGTCACCATCAACCACGCGACCTGATAATGAAATTTGTGAAAATGCCCATACAGGCATGGATAATATCCATACCAGCATCAATTTTTTTTTCATGTCAATTGATTTTTAAGTTCAACATTTAATGAATTAAAAATCAATAGAGGAAAAATAAGGTCATTGGAACCATTTATCCCTTCGCCGGCATTACCCGGATCAGGTTCAATGAGTATGATCTCAGCCTGTTTTTACCCCACTCGTGCAGGAAAGGCACCCCTATTGGTTATTAAAATGCAAAGTTAGTTTTTTTACTGAAATGCAATAAAGATCAAACAGAAAATTGTCTGAGATCAAAAAAATCAGGATGAAAATGATGTGTTAAAACTTCTTTGGCAAGATCAAAAATTTTAACTTCCGACAGATCAATGATTTCCGAATCGGAAGTTGCCACATAACCATGTTTAACATGGCAAAGTTCCTCATCAACCTTTCCGGATACCAGGAAACTTACTATGCCAGAATGGTAAAGCTGTGTACCAGATAATAAATCAACAATCTCTTCATGAAAAGAAACTTCACTATCCAGGTAAAATATGCAGGTATTGATCAACCTATTTTCCAAATAACCTTCGATGCAATTAATGGCCGCCTGGTATTTCTTTATTTTATCGAGGTTGCCACGAAACCGCGAGGCATCCCGTAAAAAACCATCCAACGCAATAAATACGGGCCGACCAAGCAAATACGAAGAAATGGTTGCCAGCACATTGAAGCCATCAACATGGATAACCTTCCCACTGATCTCGTCAGGCATTGCTGATCTGCCAAGCCTCATCTCAGCCTTATGGTGTGTCACGATCCCACGGTAGAGCATTGATCTTTCGTGATCGGACAATTGATAATGATCTCCAACCAACTTCAGAAAACCCCTGGGCGGATATCCTTTTTCGGTTAAGTAAAGAAAATCGTTAAAAGCCTGCCGAAACTGCAAACCAACCTGCATGTGTTTTTTTCGGGTAAAGATAGTGAATTGAATAGATGTTGTAAATTTGTGCAAACTTAAAAGTATGAAAATTCAAATTATTAATGGCCCAAATCTGAATTTACTGGGCAAAAGGGAACATGAAATCTACGGAGAGGAGGGTTTTGACGAATTCCTGAAACAATTGCAGGGGGAATTTAAAGACATCACCATTGAATATTTCCATTCGAACATAGAGGGTGAAATTATCGATAAGCTGCATGAAACGGGTTTTTCGTTTGATGGGATCATTTTAAATGCAGGAGCTTACACACACACATCCATTGCAATTGGCGATGCAGTGAAATCAATTACAACACCGGTTATCGAGGTCCACATTTCAAATATATTTAACCGGGAAGATTTCAGGCATTTATCATTTATTGGGCCAAATGCTACAGGTACCATCGCCGGATTCGGACTAAAATCCTACAGGCTTGCAGTACTCAGCCTGTTGAGATAATCAGATGCTGAATTTTTTAGGATTGAGTTGGTCAAAAGTTTTTTTCCCATGAACAAAATGATCAAACACAATATTCCCGTTATAAATTTCTGAAACGTATTTGTGTTTAATCCTGCTGCGTTTAATCCTGTTTTTTCTATACGAAAAATAAAACCCGATTTGCGCCCTCGACACCGCAATAAAGTGTTTTAAGCCACCATCGATAAGGAATTTAAATGATGCGGCAAGGTCGAGAAAAAACCTGCTGAAAAACACTGGATAAACCAGCTCTCGCGGAAGGTTTTTATAGAGCATGGTATTGTTATTTCGCATATTATAATACGTTTTCCTGGCTGAAGATTTATCCAGTGACCCGCCACCAATATGATAAACCACTGATTGGCTGTGGTACATTATTTTATATCCCAGGTGCTTCAACCTCCAGCAAATATCAATTTCCTCCATGTGTGCAAAAAAATCATCATCGAAACATCCAACCTCATAAAAACATTTTGACCGGAGAAACATACAAGCGCCTGTTGACCAAAATATCTCCCTGATATCGTCATATTGTCCAAGGTCTTTTTCGATGGACTGGAAAATCCTGCCCCTGCAAAACGGATATCCAAACTGATCGACAAATCCTCCCGCAGCACCGGCATATTCAAAATACTCTTTTTGGTGGTATGATAGTATTTTAGACTGACATGCTGCAATCTTATCATCCTTATCCATCAATTCAATAATAGGCTCAATCCAATTGGGGGTCACTTCTACATCGGAATTTAGCAACACGAAATATTCAGCATCTATCTGCTTCAATGCAAGGTTATAGCCATACGAAAAGCCGCCATTTTTAGGATTGCGGATTACACGAACTTCAGGAAATTCAGATTGGAGAAACTCAACCGATCCGTCAGAAGAATTATTATCGGCAACAACCACATCAGCAATATGACTTGAAGTATCAAAAACCTTTGGCAGGAATTTTTCAAGTAATGATTTTCCATTCCAGTTTAATATAACAACGGCTATTCTCATTCGGTGCCCCAAAAGTAATCATATCCAAATTATGAATAACGCATAAAGGTTTGTAAAATTTTTAAAGGAAATATTCAAACGTAGTATATTGGCAAACCCTTCCAATGAAAAAGGCATCAATGCAATTACCCTAAGTGGCTTAAAGCCAGGCAAACAACACTTTGAATAAACATGAAAAGCAAAAAGCCGTTCCGAAACAAAGACAGAAATCAAACATTTTGAGCCAGAAATATTTCTATTCGGAACGGCTTTTTAAGAAAATTTGACAATATTACCTGGGATTGTTATAAAAATCACCCGACTGACCATCGTACCTGTCACCATCCGGCAATCTTGCACCTTCTTTAATTCTCGACAGTTCATCCTGCCAGTTTTCATTATTAATCTCACCCGGTACATTTGAATGAATGAGTACATAGTCATAGCTGGCCAGGTTTGGGTTGGCAAAAACAAATTTCTTGTTGCGCTGATTGTTAAGGGTATAATAATGCCATATCTGGTAGGGCACCGAACCTCCGTCAGGGGCACTAACACCACCGTCATTTATTTTCAACCCTGACGTACTTGCATCATATGGCCTGTCAGTAATGGTATTTGGAGGCCCGTATTTCAGATAAATCCGCCCCATATCTGTTTCATATCCCTTTTTACCTTTCTTTCCCGGATAACCAAATTGTTCATCAACGAGATCTATAGTTGTAAGGTATTGCTTCCATGCATATTCAGGGCTCAATTCATCCCGGTTAAGCCAGAAATTAAGGAAATAACGCTGCATGGTGGTTACGTCAGCGTCGCCTTCATCTATTTGATATTTAACGAACTTTTTCTCGATTTCGGTAGAAATTGGTAACAGGCAATGGATGTATTCAAGTAAAGTGTCGCGATTTGCATAATTCGCAACAAAACTGTTTTCAATACTCATATCCAGGAAATCCGAATTATCGGCTTCAACATCAGGGTTGCTGCGCTGGAAAAACAATTTGTTAAAGGTAACCAGCTCATTTTGTTTGTCGCGAACCTCAATCACCAGGTTATAATTTCCAGAAGCCAATTTTTCAATATCAAATTCGGCAAACAAAATATTGGCAATTTCTGCAGTTTCCCGCTTAAACCTTACAAAGTCAGTATGTCGTTTTTCATTTTCATACGACTCGATAAAATAGTTTATCACAAACTTCCCATCTTCACCAAAAACGATTAGAGTATTGTAAATCTCCGCATAAAACCGAATGGTATTAATTCGATCCGGGAAAAAATTATACACATAGGGCACCAGGTCGTATCCGCTTTTTGTTAAAACACTTGGCTCCGTGCTTTCTTTGATAGATTCTACCAGTTCAATACCTGATATCGTAACCTTATCAGCCGGGAAGTCCAACTCCACAGTCTGGTTAGTTTTGAAAGGAGGTTTCGTCCCATTGATATCCCGGATTTGTATCTCGTAATCATATATACCATTGGGCAAAGTGAATCGCTGTTGATGCAGAAAATTAAAGTCAACAGTGGTTGTATCCTCTATTTCCGGACTTAACAATTCGTATTTATCAAAATTCACAACATTTCCTTCTTGAGAAAAAATCATTGTAACTTCTAATTTTGCCTGGAATTTATTGTTTTCATTCATCTGGTAAACAACACTACTTCCAACAACTGAAAGATAAGTTTCAACATAAGGGCCATCCACGGGTGAATAAAATTTGGCATAAAATAATTGCGCCTGAAGGTATCTGCTATTGGCTGATAAGGCTGAAATCATTAATAAAGAGAGCGAAAATGTAATTATTTTTTTCATGATTATGGCTTTTCATTGATATTGCATTTTAATAAAAAAAACAAAGCTAATTTAATACTATTGTGAAGTCAAGCAATAAAAAGTAAAAGGCCAAACCTGTTAAGTTTACGGTCTTTACAAATGGAGATATATTGCGATGATTTCGATTCGTTTAAAAATATTTGCAAAATTGAAAAAAAGTGTACTTTTGCAGCGGAGAGTTGGCAGAGTGGTCGAATGCGGCGGTCTTGAAAACCGTTGACCTTACGGGGTCCGGGGGTTCGAATCCCTCACTCTCCGCCAGAAGCGATCCGGGTGGTCGCTTTTTTTATTCCAATGAATGGCCTATGCTGCATACATATTAAAGAGTCTTTCGTATGGAAACTATTACTATGGTAGTTCTGAAAATCCTAATGCAAGATTGAAAAGCCACAATGCTGGTAAAGTCAGGTACACAAAAGGTAGAAGACCCTGGGTAATGCATTACATGGAAGAAGTCGATACCAGATCAGAAGCTTTCAGAAGGAAGATGTTCTTTAAGTCAGTGAGCCCGATTTATAAACAAAAAAAAAGAATTATCTCGTAAAGCCGCAGAGTCGCAAAGGCTTGAATATAAATAAAATAATTCTTTGCGTCTTGGCGGC
>JABMQA010000122.1 GCA_013203545.1 Bacteroidota bacterium | reverse complement strand
GTCTCATTAATACATGCATCGGTCATTTCGAGCTTTTGCGAGAAATCTAATTCATTACAAACAAGGAATTTAGATTTCTCCCTTCGGTCGAAATGACCAAAACACGAGGGTAATGAGACAGCCCCTACCATTGAATAATACATTGGGGCTATCGAATAAAACCGGTGGCCTCTTTTTTTGCTATTTATACCCCTATTCTGTTTTATGCAAAGAATAACGTTTTTCAAGATCTGTTAACATTTATTAACATGTATAGCGCTTCTCACTCGATACTTCTTACCTTTGATAACTTTTTAGCTTAGAAATAATAATTATGAGATTATCAAAAATTACACTTTTTGCGATATGCACACTTCTATTTGGAGTGCTACAACAAACTACTACAAATGCCCAATCAAGTGCGGACTACCAAATTCATCTAAAAAACCAGGTTTTGAGTCCCGAGGAGAATGTTGATGCTTTTATCTCGACATTCGACCAAAAGAATGAAGCGTTCATCCAGGACCATTTTTTCAAAATCGTTCAATTCAATGAAGTGCCAGACGCATCTGTAAAAGAAATCCTTTCGGAGGCAGGGATTACACTCTTGGATTATCTTCCGGTAAATGCCTATTTTGCTGCCTTTTCCAATGATTTTAATATTGAGATACTCAATAAGGCCGACATCCGGAGTATCATCGATGTTGAAAATAGTTACAAACTTTCACCTATGTTATATGAGGAAGGTTATCCTGACTATGCCCTGAGACCTGATGATAAAATTGAACTCCTCTTAAATTATTATCACGTTATTGCCTCTTCAACTGTGGTCGACCGGATACAAAAATATGGCTATGAGGTTATGCTTGTTGATCATTTTGCACATTATTTGCACATTGTGATACCTGTTTCAGCCATTGATAAAATTGCCGGTGAGGCCTGTGTGATGTACATGGAACCCATTTATCCTGTACCGGAGCCTGAAAATTATACAGGAAGAACTTTACATCATGGCAATTCCATAGCTTCGGATTATAGCACAGGCCGGCATTATGACGGAACCGGCGTTCATATCATCATACAGGATGATGGAAGAATTGGTCCACATATTGACTACGAGGGAAGGATTGGAGGCCAGTTTATGGGTTTCAATTCCGGGTCTCATGGCGACCATTGTGCTGGAATTATCATGGGATCGGGCAACAAAGATCCAAAAGGCAGGGGTAATGCATTCGGTTCCACATTGTATGTTTATCCAGCTGCCGGTTATGAGGGTTTTTCCTCAATACCATTAACCTACAATTCTTACGATATCAGGATTACGTCAACTTCATATGGCGATGGTTGCAATGCCGGATATACGACACTGTCAAGGTCGCTCGACCAGCAATCGCGAATCTATCATTCACTGATGCATGTGTTTTCAACCGGAAATAGTGGTACATCCGATTGTGGTTATGGGGCTGGCCCCGGATGGGGTAATATCACCGGGGGGCACAAAGCCGGCAAAAATGTAATTGCCGTTGCGAACCTTGATTATATCGATAACCTGGCTGGCTCAAGTAGCAGAGGACCGGCTCACGATGGCAGGATCAAACCCGATCTGGCGGCAAAAGGTTCTTCCGTTTATTCAACTATAAATCCCAACATCTATGATATATATTCAGGCACTTCTATGGCATGTCCGGGAACAGCTGGTACATTGGCGCAGTTATATCAGGCCTACCGCGAAATAGTTGGTGGAGAACCGGGCGGTGGGTTGATGAAAGCACTATTGCTTAATACGGCTGAGGATCTTGGGAATCCCGGACCTGATTTTAAATTCGGATGGGGACGTATCAATGCACTCAGGGCTGTAAAAGTGATTGAAGAAAATCGATTCGATACATCGTTTATTGCTCATGGCGGAACCAAAACACATGTATTTGATGTGCCTGAAAATACTGCTCAAATGCGGGTAATGGTTTACTGGACTGATTTCGAGGCCTCGGTAAATACCAACTGGGCACTTGTAAACAACCTGGATATAACAGTTGAAGATCCACAATCCAGCACATGGAACCCGTGGGTTCTGAATCATTTTCCACACGCTGACAGTCTGAATAAAAATGCAGTTCGTGGTACGGATGACAGAAACAATGTAGAACAGGTTACACTCGATTATCCGGAAGCAGGTTCTTATACACTTATGGTGACTGGCACAACAATTCCCTATGGGCCCCAGGTTTATTATATTGTATATGAGTTTATTCCTGAAGGAGTGATCCTGATCTATCCTTTTGGTGGCGAATCATTTGCTCCCGGAGAAGAGGAGACCATACGCTGGGATGCTTTCGGGTATGACGAACCTTTCCAGCTTGAATACTCGTTGGATAATGGTACCAGCTGGATTGTGATCAGTGATAGCCTGGACGGTGCAGCCAGGCATTACGATTGGGATGTTCCAATAACTGTCTCTGGTCAGGGTCTGATAAAAATCACGCGCGGTAACACTGATTCTCAGAATGAAGTGCCTTTCTCGGTTATGGGTGTGCCACAAAATGTCACCATCGACTGGGCCTGTAGCGAAGCACTGCATTTAAGCTGGGAGCCAGTTGTTGGGGCTGTTGAATACGAAGTAATGATGTTGGGTGAGAAATACATGGAACCCCTTGCAACCACAGGTGTTACTTCTTATATTGTTGATGATATTTCCATTTCACAGGAATATTGGTTTACGGTAAGGGCCATCGGGGAAAATGGCGCGCAGGGCCAGCGTGCCATTGCGGTTCAAAAGTCACCCGGAACCTTCGACTGCCATGAAGTGGATGCCATGATTGAATCGGTACCTTTTGCTGACTGGGGTGTTTTCCAGTCATGTATGGATATTTCCGATTTAAGTATTTCAGTGAAAATTAAAAATTTCGGACTGGAACCCATCGAGAACCCGGACTTGAGTTTCCAGTTGGATGGAGGTGCTGTGGTTACCGAAACCTGTAGCATGATCATCGCCCCCGATTCTACATATTATTATGATTTCGATGAGCAGATTGATATTTCCGAAATAGGAAACCATATCCTTAAGGTGTGGATTGACTATGCACCAGATCAAAATCCCGATAATGACTTATTGGAAATATCCCTGGAAGTGATTGAAGG
>JABMQA010001406.1 GCA_013203545.1 Bacteroidota bacterium | reverse complement strand
GGACCTTTGAGGAGGGTAGTTATCCCCACATGAACTCCGGTAACATCGATTTTAAAGGTACCGAGAATTCGATCATTTATGTTAAATCTGAAAATGCCTGGTTCAATAATTTGGAAATAAGTAAATCAGATGGTGCCTTTGTGGCCTACGACAACACACCTGGTATAGAACCTCTGAGGGTAAAAGGGCAATTCATCATATACAATGGTGCAAAGTTCATTCATTATGCTATGTACAATTCCATTTTCGAAGGGCCTTTCCTGGCCTATCCGGGGAGTGATTTTGCTTTTACAAATGGTACGGCCATTTTCGATTACGCCGGATCGGGTGGAATTGTGATCAGCAGCGAACCGGGTAATTATTTTCATGATGTGGTTATGAGTTGTGCCGACTGGATGGGTCTGTCGGGCGATATAGAAATCAGGGGTGACCTGCTGATTGAAGAAGGGATTTTTAGAACCCTGGGATATGATGTGTATATTAAAGGTGACTGGACGGACAATTCAGGCTTTAATCATGGAAACAGCCGGGTGATCTTTAACGGAGGTGGCGTACAGGAGGTGAATGGTGAAAATTTCTGGGAGATGGAAATAGACAAGGCATACGGTGAACTTCGTTTTCATGAGAATTACTCTTCCGTTCAGCATTACATCTGGACTGATGGTACGATCCGCGTGAACGGGGGTGAACTGGATGTGTTTGATATGGAAAATGATGGAATATACGGAACGATAATCGTTACCGCCGGACAAATCGACCTCTGGCAGGATCCGGGAAATTTTATCGACCTGAACGGGAACCTTGAAATTTCAGGAGGGATTATGAATGTTTACGGTGGCTCCGATTTAAGCTACTGGCCATTCAGCGAAAATGGTTCCATTACCATGAGTGATGGTATTCTTAATTTCGACACCAAGGGAATAAGGGTTCACAATACCACTACTTATGATTTTGATACGGATATTACCGGTGGTACCATCCGTACAGGTGGGGATTTTATGGTGTATCGGGATGACTTTGATCCCACAGGAGGTACCATCGAATTTTATGGCTATGACGAAGATGCTGATTTGACGGTTAATGAGTCATCCAACCTGTTTAATATTGTTGTAGATAAAAGTAGTAAGGATGGCGATGCAATTGCCAAAACACTTATAGCGACCGGGATTCTTAATCTCGATGGTGATTTTATTTTGAACGGAGGGAGTTTCGAAGCTCCAAACCAGATGTTTGTTGGTGGGATGTTCCTCAATAATCAGAGCCCTGCACATTTCGATGAAATGACCGGTGAGGTGATTTTGGATGGTTCGGTGAGTTATTCCCTGAATGATGATGAGGTTTTTTATGATTTAACGTTTGATAATCCGGGTACCTTAACCATCCCGGAAGGAAATACACTAACGGTGTCCAACCTTTTTAGTATCGATGACGGCCTGGTTTATTTCGAACCTTCAACACATCTGATTCTTCAGGGTGGGATGGCTGTAAATTATGGAGGTGCTCTACACCTGATGGGCGAACCGGCAGATGAGATTTATGTCAATAGCAATTATATTGGGAATTACGCATTTGATGTCAATCCGGGTGGGGAGATAGCTGCTGAAACCGTAATTTTTTCGTATCCCGATGTGGAGGGTATTCACATCCATAGTGGCGGCTACGTATTGGCTGATCACGCCTTTAATAACTGCACATTTGCATATGGCTTGCCGGGCGGTACAATGATGACCCTCAACAGCGGCGCCAACCTGATCATCCACGATGCCAATTTCTATACAAATACCACCGGTATGACCTATAATGTTGTGAAAACTGTCGATAATGGGGAAGTATATTTTGATGAAGCCACCGGTGATTTTTCTGGTGAAGCTTTTGAAAATGATCCATACAACCGCATCGATTGGGAATACAATCCCCCATTTGAACTTCCGTTTTTTGAGGACTGGAGCTCTGCCAGCTTCGATACCCAACACTGGACTGCCGTTGGAAGCAACTGGCAAATGGATGAGGCATATGGTAATCCGGCACCATCTGCAAAGTTTACATTCTCGCCCACACAGTACGATTATTCTTTTCAACTGAGAACACATGAAATGAATGCCACAGAAATGGAGACAGTATTCCTGAAATACGACATAGCTTATGAGACCTACAGTACTCAAACGCTTGAGCAGCTATCTGTAAGATTTACTTTTCCCAATGGCGATTACTACACCCTGGCAAACTATGATAACCAGGGGGGGAGTTTCGATTTTATTACAGAGGAGATAGATATTTCAGAGTATGCCCAGGGAGAGATATTCCTGATCACATTTGTTGCCCATGGTGAGAATTCATACAACATCGAAAAATGGAATGTGGATAATATTGAGTTGACCGGGGAGTTGGCTGAACCGGGAAAATATACAGGGAAGCTCAAAGACTCCGAAACCGACCTCCCGATTGAAAACGCATTGGTTGAGCTGGATGGGACTTCACTGAGTACATTAACCAATCAATATGGAAAATTCACGTTTGTTGATTTGCAACCTGGTATTTACAGTGCAACCATGACGGCAGATGGATATTTTGGAATAAACCCGACAGGTATTGAAGTTTTAGCTGGTCAGACCACCACGATTAATTATTAT
>JABMQA010001405.1 GCA_013203545.1 Bacteroidota bacterium | reverse complement strand
CCCTGATCCTGATCCGAAATCGATATTTGACTTCGTAATTCCGAAACCATATGTTTCAGAAAAATACCCTGAGGGATTACATTCAGGTGGTGGCCACCGCATTAAAATGATCGAAGCGCTCAACTCTACCCTGAAGGTTGAATTCAGGCGCAATCCCGATACTTTCATCTGGGGCCAGGATATGGCAAACAAGGAAAAAGGCGGAATCTTTAATGTTTCCAAAGGAATGCAGCAGGAGTTCGGCCCAAAACGGGTTTTTAATGCACCAATTGCCGAAGACTATATTGTGGGTACTGCCAACGGTATGTCGCGTTTTGACAAAAAGATCAGAATTGTGGTTGAGGGCGCTGAATTTGCCGATTATTTCTGGCCTGCCATGGAGCAGTTCGTAGAATTAACCCATGATTACTGGCGCAGCAACGGCAAGTTTGTGCCGAATGTAACCATACGTTTGGCTTCAGGTGGCTATATTGGGGGTGGGCTTTACCACTCACAGAATATTGAGGGCGCATTAACAACTTTTCCCGGCATTAGGGTTGTGTATCCTTCGTTTGCGGATGATGCCGCCGGATTGCTGCGGAGCAGTATGCGCTCGGAAGGACCCACACTTTTTCTAGAACCCAAAGCATTGTACAACGACCCGTTGGCAGAGACAGAAGTTCCCGATGATTTTGAGGTTCCCTTTGGCATCGCCCGGATCAGACGTGAGGGGACTGATCTGACCATGATCACGTACGGAAACACCACCCACATGTGCCTACAGGCTGCCGATCGGCTTCAGAAAGAAGAAGATAAATCGGTTGAAGTGGTGGATATCCGGTCGCTGATCCCACTTGATAAAGAGACGATACTTACGTCGGTAAAGAAAACCAACAGGGCACTGGTGGTACATGAAGACAAAGTTTTTGGCGGATTTGGCGCCGAGATAGCCGCAATGATTACTGAAGAGGCTTTTGAGTATCTTGATGCTCCTGTCAAGCGAATTGGATCAACCTTTACGCCTGTTGGGTTTAACCGCATTCTTGAAAAAGCCATCCTTCCTGATATGGAAAAGATATATCATGCTGCTAAAAAACTGCTGGAGTACTAAAAACCATGACAGGGCTATATTTAACCAAGAAACTCCAATAGTTTTTTGTACAATTCCTGTTTGTTGATGGGTTTGGTGATATAATCATCGCAACCTGCTTCAAAGGCTTTTTCCCTGTTATCAGCAAATGCCAGTGCCGTTAATGCAATGATGGGTATTTTATTTCCCGATTCCCTGATTTTTTTAGTAGCCGCATAGCCATCCATTTCGGGCATTTTCAAGTCCATTAAAATAAGGTCTGTGTCCGGATTATGGGATAAGATATCCAGCACCTCATTCCCGTTTTCAGCATGGTAAAATTGAGCGCCGGTTTTCAGAAGAAGGATTTTAATGAATTCAAGGTTCGAATAATTATCCTCAGCAACAAGAATTTTGAAACTGCTGAAGTCCGGGGTTTCATTTGAGATCACTTCAGTGGTATGTGGTAATTGCGTTTCTTTAACATTGATGCCCGGGTCGATTGAAAAGTAAAAGGTACTTCCTGCTCCCGGGGTTGATTCCACCCAAATTTTACCATCCAGCAATTTCATAATTTCACTGCAGATACTCAGGCCCAAACCTGTACCTCCATATGTCCTGGTTGTTGAGTCATCCACCTGCCGGAAACGTTCAAAAATTATATCCTGTTTTTCAGGTGCGATACCAATGCCTGTATCCTTTACATAAAAAACGATTTTATTGCTTTCAGAAAAAAAGTAGCCATATTTGATATATCCATGATTGGTAAATTTCAGTGAGTTTTTAACCAGATTTAACAATACCTGGGTAAGTTTTTGGCGGTCAGTTATAATTTGATTGTGCAGTGAGCCGGGCTCAGCACGGAATTCAACCTTTAAATCGGCTTTGTTAAAATTACGAACAAGACTTGATATGGTTGCATTCAATTCATCAAAATATTCGCCAAGGGTAAATGTTTCTTTATAAATCTTTACCTGGCCGGAATCGATCAATGACAACTCAAATGTGTCTTCGATGATACTGAGTAAATTCCGTCCGTTTTTGTTAATAATTTTGCTATATTGACCAGTTTCATCATCTTGAAAGTTTTCGGAAATGAGTTCGCTGAAGCCAATGATGGCATTTAATGGTGTACGGAGTTCATGCGACATGGTGGTGAGGAAAACCGACTTCAGGTGGTCACTCTCCTCAGCTTTGCTACGGGCCAGGTCAAGTTGGGTGTTGATGGTTTTAATAGCTTCAAGGCTGTTGTTGAGCTCTGTATTTCTTTCTTCAAGCTGGTGCTGAATGTCTTTTAAATCAGTTATTTCTTTGCAGAAAGCAATAAACTGGTTTTCCGACAATTTTACGGCCTCTATAGTGATGTCGACAATTTTGCCGTCTTTTCGGATAAACCTGATTTCGCTGCTGTGTGACCTGCCCCTGCTTTTAACCTCGTTAAAATTAGACAATCCATTTTCAAGTTCGCTCTCAGGAAGAATATCAGAAATTGACATCTGCAACAATTCTTCCTCTGAATAGCCCAGCAGATTTGCTGCAGCAGGATTGACAAAGGTATATTTCCCATTTTCATCAGCAATAAACACGGATGTTGGTGAGGCCTGAATATAGGTTTGAAACTTCTGCTCGCTCTCCTGCAACGCACTTTTGGTTTCCACTTTCTCAGTAATATCACGGACAGCAACAATTCGAATTTCGTCATCATTATGAATTAACTTCCTGCCCTCAATTTCAGCCCAGAAAAAGGTTCCATCTTTTTTCAGTGCGCTCACTTCATATGGTTTGGCGTGTTCTTTAACAATATTATGTCTGGCTTTAAGAATATCTTCTTCCCGAACCAGGGCTGAAAAAAGATTTTGGCCAACTGCATCCTCTTTGGCGTAACCGGTAAGTCTTTCAAATGAGCTGTTTACGTCAAGAATGATACCGTCCTTGTGCAAAACAATGCCCTCAAAAGTGACATCCGAGAGCAGTTTAAACCTTTCTTCGCTCTCCTTAAGGGCCTGCTTTGCTGTTTCATGTTGCGTAAGGTCAATAATGACCCCAAACACAAGGTTATTGGTTTTATGGTATTCGGCAATGGAGCGGATGTTTAAAAATCTGCCATCGTCAGTGCGCTTTATCTTAAATGCAACATCGTATGGAATATCGTTTTTTATGAGGTTATCGAGTG
>JABMQA010001404.1 GCA_013203545.1 Bacteroidota bacterium | reverse complement strand
GATCAAGGGATTTGAGGTATTTTCCCACCTCAAAAATGGCTTCCATTGACGATTTCAGGTCGAAAAGGTTTTCCTGAAGGATGAATGCCCCGGGGACTTTCAGCCGGTTTAATTCAGGTATCAGGTCAAAGTAGTCTTGCGCTGGAAATGGTTTGCCAAAAAGAAGAATTTGCCTGAACTCTTCAACCTGGGCCAATAATTTTTTAATCAGGTCGAAATTGTTAGAAAACTTTATCTTTTCAACATAGTTTTTTCCCAGCGAGCTGAGGCATGAATCATTCAGCATCTGCCGGATTTGGTCGAAACCTACCTTTTGTTCAAAATTTATCGGAAAAATCACGCAACTTTTTTCTGCAAAACTAATTAATAAATTCTTAGTGTTCCGGAGTGTTGTTAAGGTCTGAGTGGTGAGAACTTCAATCCATCATAATTCTTTTCCAGAATTGGTTGAGAAGAATGGCGGATCGCGAATCAGGGGCGTATTCAACAATGGTTTTCCCGGAAATCATGGCTTTGATAAAGTCATCATCAAAGGGGATTTTACCCAGTAAGTCGATATTCAATTTAAAAAGTTCTGTTTCGATAAGGTCAGATATGCCGCTGTGCAGGTCGGATTTATTGATAATGGCAAAGGTTTTTATCCCAAACTTTTTGGTGAGTTCAACAAGCCGGCTGGCATCATGTAATCCGGATTTGGTAGGTTCAATGACCATTATAACGCGACCAACACCTGTCAGGGATGCGATTACAGGACAACCGATACCGGGAGGCCCGTCATTGATGATGATGTCTGAATTTTCCTGTTGAGCAATTTCCTTGGCTTTTTTCCTTACCACTGATACAAGTTTACCCGAATTCTCCTCACCCGGCCCCATATGGGCATGCACCAGTTTACCAAACCTGGTATTTGATACATACCAGAAATTATTCATCGACGGAACAGAGGTAATGGCATCAACCGGACATATTCGTTCGCACAACCGGCACCCTTCGCATTTAAATGCATTAACATGGTATGTATCGCCTTTTAATTTGGAGATGGCATCGAACCTGCATGCCACTTCACAGATGCCACAACCATTGCAACTTACAGTATCAATTATTGCTTTCGTACCACTTTCAAAAGCGTGCCTCTCATAAATATCCGGTTGGAGTAATAAGTGCAGGTCGGCAGCGTCCACATCGCAGTCGGTAAAAACAGTATTTTTTGCCAATGATGCAAGGGCAGCCGTTATGGTGGTTTTGCCGGTTCCACCTTTTCCACTTAATACTGTTATTTCCCTGATCATCAATTCAATAATTTAAACATATTATCAATCATTTGCAAATAGTAATCTTCATAGCCATCAACAACATTGGATAGGATTTGGCTTTCTGCATACTTTTCAGCAATCTCCCGTTGAAATGGAATCTCAACCAGCAATGGAATTTCCTTTTCCTCCAGGTATTTGTAGATTTTATCATCACCCAGGTGCGCTTTATTGATAACAATGCCAAAGGATTTTTCTAGATTGCGGACAACTTCCACAGCCAGTTTCAGATCATGTAATCCAAAAGGTGTGGGTTCAGTACCAAGGATGACAAAATCAACATCGGCTATGGTACTTACCACCGAACAACTGGTGCCTGGCGGTGCATCATATATAATTATGCCATCATGGTTTTTGGTCACTTTTTTTACATGTCTGATAACAGGTGTCTGAAATGCCAGGCCAACATTTAATCTGCCCTCGGTTAAACCTGCACCATTTTGAGTTTGATACCGGATCATTTTCCCGATTTCGAAAGGTTTTTCGGTTATTGCATCAAAATCACAAGCGTACAGGCATGCACCACATGAGTGGCAAAGATCAGTTGCTACCTCAGCATATTTGACAGGAGGGATAACTGTTATTGCGTTGTATTCGCAGTATTCCACGCATTTTCTGCAAAATGTGCATTTTTCAATATTTATTTCGGGTACCAGATGTGTGATGGATGTTTCCCCTATCACTTCAGCGTCTGAAAAAAACAGGGCATCATTGGGTTCCTCCACATCGCAGTCGACCAGTAGGATGTTCTGTTTATTTTGTTTTACCAATGTGTGATAAAGATTAACTGCTATCGTTGTTTTTCCGGTTCCACCTTTTCCGCTGGCTATTGCTATTTTCAAATTTTTCATCAGTATTTTTCAAAATATGCGATAAAAAAACAACCACACGCCAGAAAAGCTATAAAGACGTGTGGTTTAAAAAAGCCTGAGAGAATGTATTACCAATTCCCTCTGCCAAAGCCCCGGCCTCCGCCGAATCCTCTGTCTCTTCCCCATCTGAATCCAAATCCACCCCTTGGGCCTCTTCCAAAACCCATGGATTCAGCATCTTCATCCTTACTCAGTTTTTTCGGGGAAGGGTCTTCGCATCTGCCAAGCCCTCTTCCTGTCATGGCCCCTTGTCCTCTGGGACCGGTTCTGTCAAATCCCGGCATAATTACCTCCTCTTTTATTTGGTTATTACTTTATCGATGAAATGATTTCATTGATACTTTTGTTATTGTCAGTAATTTTTATCAACTGAATCTGAAATTTATCCAGCAATTCTTTGGCTTTGGGGCCAAAATCACCTGAAATAATACGCTTGACACCAAGGCTGATCATTTTTTCGGCGGCTTTTGTTCCTGCGCCACCCTGTGCATCCTGGCCTTCATTTTTAATGAATGAAACCCCGCCATTTGCATCATCGAACAGGCAAAAATATTGGCATCGTCCAAAGCGCAGATCCATCAACGATTTAAGATTGGGTTCCGCAGCAGTAATTATGGTTTTCATGAGTTATTGATTTGAGTTTATAAATTCTATTTTGTTTGATTTACACATTGGGCAAAGTCGCTCATGTATTGAATCCGGAAGGGTAAATAAATTATGACATTTGGTGCATTTGTACCAGTTTCTGTCGAAATACACATTCCCAAATACCGATTTAATCTTTTTGGTCTCTACCAGGGCTTGTGCAATTTTGCGCCGGGCACTTTCGTAGATACGGGCAAAAGTTGGCCTTGATATTCCCATTAATACACATGCCTGGTGATGCGATAAGCCATCATAGTCAGCCAGTTTTATGGACTCATATTCCTCATATAGCAATTCCACTGTTCCGGTGCTTTCCCCCTGATGGCCATATGGCCGGTACTCCCTGAATTTGGGGGGCGCAACAATTTTTCTCGGTTGGCGTCTTCTGGGCATGGATATTATTTTCTGCAAAGATAATGAGAATACTCTCATAACCTTAAGGATTATTATTAAAATTTTCAGTTTTAATATTTATTTAATTTTGAATCATCAATTACTTTCAGAATATACACACGGGGAGACATATTTGATGAATTAACATTGCGAAGCACTTATCCGAATTTTACATATCTTTATCATCAATAATTAAACCTTGCAAAAATGATTATCAGGTCAAAACAATTGATTTTAAAAAGCATCGAAAAAGCCGATGACGCCTCCCCGGAGATTGCCTCCAATCCGGAAGTATCAAAATACCTCACCGAAAAATGGATGTATCCGGAAGGCATGCCCGACACCCTCACATTTTCAATTGAATTTGAAGGAAAGACCGTTGGCCAGGTTGCGCTAAAATCAATCCGTTGGTATAACCGGAAAGCTGAGATGAGCCTTTTCCTGGATCCTGCATTACAAGGTAAGTCACTGGGAACAAGGGCACTTGAGGCTATAATGAAACATGCATTTTTTGATATGAATTTCGTAAGGCTCGAGGCAGAGGTCATCGAATATAACAAACCAGCCATCCGGGTAGCTGAAAAACTACAGTTCACCAGGGAAGGACTGCTCCGTGAGGCCAAATACCACAATGGGAAGTATTTCAACATTATCAGGTACGGCATACTTAAACGCGAATTTGAAGCATATCTTAACGAAAAGGAGTACAATGAAACTTCAGATTCTTAGCGACATACACCTTGAATTCGAACCTTTCGAACCACCGGTAACAGATGTTGATATTGTTATACTGGCGGGTGATACCGCCACCGGTACAAAAGGGATTTC
>JABMQA010001403.1 GCA_013203545.1 Bacteroidota bacterium | reverse complement strand
GTGTTGCACCTTCTGATGAATTTATTGGTACTGGTCAGGGCTTCTTTGTGCTGGCAAATTCTTCAGGTACAATATATTTTAAAAATTCGATGAGGTCAGCAAACAATGATCAATTTTTCAAATCAAAATCTGATAACATTCAACGTGCATGGATTAATTTATCAAATGAAGAAGGTGATCTCAACCAAATTGCCATTTCTTTCCATGATGAAGCTACAAAAGGATATGATAGGCTCTATGATGCATATAAACTTCAAAATAACAATAATTTAACCTTTTACAGTTTAATTAAAGAGGAAAAGTTTGTAATCCAGTCTCTACCAAGTTTAAATGATTTTACTCCAGTGCAATTAGGTTATAACACAAGCAAAACCGGGGTATTTTCATTTTCACTTATCAATACGGAAAACCTGGATCAAATACCCATCACCCTCGAAGACAAACTTACCGGCGAGCAGGTTGATCTCACCATCAATCCGGAGTACAGTTTTTACACAGAACAAACCGGCGATATCAACGACAGATTCGTCCTCTACTTCAAATCGGCGGTTGGTATTAATGACACGGAGACCATAAAACAACCTATCATCTCCGTTCAAAATAACCGGATCGTTGTAAGTAACGTTATTGAATTTGATGTTAGAATCCTTGACATTACCGGCAGGGTAGTTTTATATAACAACATGGATGTTTCCGGATTATTAACCGGCATTTATCTCGTGGAAATCACCACACAAACCAACAAATTTGTAAAGAAAGTTTACATCAAATAAATATCCCGGCAAAATGAAAAACCTCTCAACAAAACATTTTTTTGTTTTAACCATTGTATTTTTGCTGATGACAGCAATTCCGGCATTTGCCGATGATCCGCCGCCTCCACCACCACAGGAACACGGGCAAAACGGGAATCAGCCACCTGGAGGCGGGGCACCGGTCGGCGAAGGTGTCGCGTTCCTTGTGACTTTCGGTTTGGCTTACGGCTACCGGAAATTTATCAAACGAAAAGAGGAAGATTAATGATTCTGAAGTGGAAAGGCTCTCAGTGAATGGGGGCCTTTTTTGTGGGATGGCCACAGATTGGCACAGAATGGAGGAGGGGAAAATGGCCACAGATTGCACAGATTGTCACAGAATGGAGGAGGGGAAAGTGGCCGCAGATTGCACAGATTGGAACAGAATGGAGGAGGGGAAAATGGCCGCAGATTGCACAGATTGGCACAGAATGGGAATGAAAAAAAAACAATCGCTTGTGTACGACAAAAATCATATAGATTCTTCGCTTCGCTCAGAATGACAAGTTTTTGTAAGTCACTCATAGTCTGTATTAAAAGTATAATCCTTTGTCATTAGCAGTCTCAAGCTTTTGAAATTATGGCATCAAAGTGTAATGACAAGTAGAGATAGATTTCTCCCTTCAAAACTCCGCTTCGCTACGTTTTTTCGTTCGAAATGACAAGGCTGTGTAATGGGCAATAGGGAGAAAAATAGCTGGCGCGGAGCGCCAGCTATTTTTCTCCCCACTTTCACCCATAAGCCCTGTCACCTCGAAGGAATTTACGACTGAGAGGTCTATTTTTTGGTTTGTTTTTCAATGCCTTACAAAAAGTTGTCATTGGCAGTTGTAGCAGAGCGACTTAGTAATCTGTGGTAAAAATAATAGCCACGATTGCAAAGATATTTTTCATCCGTGCACCCGTGGCCATTTTGTTTTTTAACCCTGTCAGAGTTTTGAACTCTGACAGGGTTAAATCATCTATTTCACCACCAGTTTTCTTACTACCTTCATTTCATCATCGGTTATCATGATAAAATAAACACCGCTTTCCAGTCCGGAAATATTAACTTCCGAGGTTTTAACCTCATCAAAGGTCAACATTGTTTGTCCCTTAATATCCGCAATTTCGATTTGAACCGGCCAGTTGGTGATCCCGGAAATGGAAATTATATCTTTTGCCGGATTTGGGAAAATTTGAATGGCAGTCCCCAAAGGCTCATCGATCCCTGTAAATATTTCCAGGAAACTGACCCTGGATATACCTTCAATAGTAAAATATTCCTGGTTGGGGAAAGTTTCATCGTAGGCTGCGATGATGGGATATTGTTCATCCGACGATGGCCTGTACACCCACAGGT
>JABMQA010001402.1 GCA_013203545.1 Bacteroidota bacterium | reverse complement strand
TAAAAGATTTGAAACACATAGGCACAGTAGGGCACAGTAGAAAAACACACATAGAAAAACCTATGTGAAAACCTATGATCCTTATGTGCCTATGTGGTAAAAAATTTGAAACTCATAGGCACGTAGGGCACAGCTCGGGAATGTGAACTCTATTGCCAACGGAATATATGCCGGAAAGGAGATTAAAAAGGTTTTTGACAGGAACGATTTCTCGAAAGAATCTTTAAGTAAAGTATCGGGCTTCATCAATAAAGATACTGAAATGTTTGCCAACCAGATTGCCAAAATGGCAAGTTGGGTCACCGAAATGGACGAACAAACCATGTTGACCTATTTCAGGATTTTCCATAAGATCAACTACCCTACCATGTTTTATGGTACCAAAAAACAAATTATGATGATGATGATGGGCATTATGCTTCGGAATATTTTTAAAATACTGCGCAACCCGAAGATGTTTAAGTATATGTGATTTGGTCAAAACCTTGAATGCGAATGATAGAGCTTTTTCTTACCTGGTGAAATGTGTGGATGAATGGAAGATTGCTTAGCTGCGCTCGCAATTTGCCACACTTCCAAACTAAATTTCCTTACTAATGTCTATCGTAACAACTGACTTTGCGAGCGGAGCGAAGCAAACTGCCTCAAATTTGCAGCGGCTTTTTTGCAATTAAAAACCAGTATGCCTACAACTCATACTTCCTCACATCCTCCCCCGGTAATTCAAATTCAACCTCCTGTAGGAATTTCACCGATGCATTGATGTCTTCGTACATTACCTTGTCGTTTTCAATAAATTTCACCCGTTCCCTGTATTGGGCCATAAAGTTTTCAAGATAGGTGGAACTCCTGGCCGGCCGCCTAAACTCGAGCGCCTGTGCGGCGTTGAACAACTCGATGGCCAGGATACGCTCCAGGTTTTCTAATACACGGTAGGCCTTGGTGGCGGCATTGGCACCCATGCTCACATGGTCTTCCTGCCCCTGCGACGATTCGATCGTGTCGACCGAGGCCGGCGTGCAAAGTTGTTTATTCTGGTTGACAATGGATGCGGCCGTATATTGCGGAATCATAAAGCCCGAGTTAAGGCCCGGATTGGCAACCAGGAAATGGGGAAGTTCACGTTTTCCGTCGAGGAGCTGGAAGGTACGCCTTTCGGAAATATTTCCGAGTTCTGCCATGGCAATGCAGAGGTTGTCCAATGCCAGCGCAAGCGGCTGCCCGTGAAAGTTACCTGCTGAAATGATCAGATCCTCATCGGGAAAAATGGTGGGATTATCCGTAACGGCATTGATCTCCATACGGAATACATAAGCCACATAGTCGATGGAGTCCTTAGATGCCCCATGTACCTGCGGGATACAACGGAAGGAATAGGGATCCTGTACGTGTTTCTTTTTACGGTTTATCAGTTCGCTGTCGGAAAGGATATTCCTGATACGACGAGCTGTTTTGATCTGTCCCTTGTGGTGTCGGATCTGCTGAATCAGCTCATGGAATGGCTCTATCCGGCCATCGAATGCATCCAGTGAAAGCGCTCCGATGATATCGGCCAGCCGTGACAGTTTGAAAACATGCAGGCAGAGATATATCCCGTAGGCACTCATGAACTGTGTACCGTTCAATAAGGCCAATCCCTCCTTTGAGCGGAGATGCACGGGTTTCCAATCCATTTTTTTTAAAATCTCTGCCCCCTTCATTTTTTCGCCATTAAACCAGGCCTCACCTTTCCCAATCATAGGGAGGCACATATGTGCCAGTGGTGACAGGTCGCCCGATGCGCCAAGTGAACCCTGCTGATAAACCACCGGGATGATGTCGTTGTTGAAAAAATCGATCAGGCGCTGTACAGTGCTGAGTTGAACACCAGAATGACCATAGGATAGAGCATGGGCTTTTAACAGCAACATCAGTTTAACGATTTCCCGGGGCACCTCATCACCGGTGCCGCATGCGTGCGACATCACAAGGTTTTCCTGCAAGCGGTTCAAATCCTCCCTGCTGATGGTTACATCGGCCAATGATCCAAAGCCGGTGTTAATTCCATAAATAGGTTCATCCTGGGTGGCCATCTTTCGGTCAAGGTAATCCCTGCATTTGTTGATCTTGAATACAGCCTCTTCAGAAAGCTCAAGCCGGCATTTATTTTCGATGATCTCACGAATATCTTCAAAATTCAACAATTTGGAACTGATGTGATGTGTTGGCATTTTAAATATGGTTTTTCTTTTTTTGCAAAAGTAGGATATTACGATCTATCAAAAAGCAGAATTTTATGTAGGCGGCATGACCTATCATTATATTGAAAATTGAAAGATCAACCCGAATGAAAAGTTTGGAATATTGCCCCGAAAACCGAAAAACATCCAGATATTTAAATGTTTTTGCTATTTTTATGGCCAATTTTTTAACAGATATTTAACACAAATCAGAAAATATTAACTCAACTATTTACTAATCAAAACTTTATTTAACGATGAAATTTTACTTAACTTTAAAAAGCTGTCTGGTGACAATGCTTATTGGCCTGTTCTTACTGACCGGCAACATGGTAATTGCCCAGGCATATCAATTTGAAAACAATTGGGGTGAACCCGGCTATTCGATTGTAAAACAAAACCAGTCTGATATCGAGGTAAATTATTCTATCCGTGAATTTTCCGTTTATGAAAGCGAAATTGACGGGGAAAATTACCACAACATCATCTTATCAGGCAACATGCTGCCAAATGATGAGGGCGCCCCTGACCTCCCCGGCACAAGCCGTTATATTGCAGTTCCACAGGGTGCAACTGCAAGGCTTGTTATCAACGATTACAGGATGGAAGTAATAAAAGATGTTGACATGGCGCCTGCCCCCAGAATTCCTTTGGATACAGACGATAGTCCCCTTCATTATGAAAAAAATCAGGACATTTTTAGTACCGATGCCTTTTATCCAACGAATCCGATCCAGATATCAGAACAAACCGTAATAAGAGGCGTCAATGCAGTAATTCTGGGTATCACACCTTTCCAGTACAATCCTGTGACCAAAGAGTTACGTGTATATACCGACGTTCAGGTTGATATTGTTTTTGATGGTGGAAACGGATATTTTGGTGACGACCGCCTCAGGAGCCGCTGGTGGGATCCCATCATTCAGGATGTTTTCCTAAACAGTGCCTCTATTCCTGAAATTGATTACAACAAACGTTTCCGGGAGATCACTTCCACCAGGGATGATGCCGGGTGTGAGTACCTGATAGTTGTTCCCAATAATGCAGAATTTTCAGAGTGGGCCGATTCCATTAAAATCTTCCGCCAAAAACAAGGCATTACTACAATGG
>JABMQA010001401.1 GCA_013203545.1 Bacteroidota bacterium | reverse complement strand
GTTTCTGAATGGTGGTAACAATTAGTTTTGTGTCGTCAGAAAACTGTTTTACCAATGCTTTGGTATTATCTGTTCCGTCAATACTGCCTTTGCTAAAACTGTTAAATTCTTTGGTGGTTTGGTAATCCAAATCTTTAAGGTCAACCACAAAAACAACCTTTTCAACTTCGGGCATATTCATTATTATCTGACTTGCTTTAAATGAAGTCAGCGTTTTGCCAGAACCTGTGGTGTGCCAGATGTAACCGTTTTTATTGCTGTTTTTTACACGGTCGATTAATGCTTCAACAGCGTAATACTGATAGGGACGAAGCACCATCAATATCTTATGTGTTTCGTTGAGAACAATGTATTTACTAATCATTTTAGAGATGTGGCAAGGCTCTAAAAATTCACTTGTGAAACCGTTTAAAATATTGGTTAATCGTTTGTTTTCTTTGTCTGTCCAGTAAAAAGTTTGTTTGAAAGATTGTCTGCGATTGTTCGCATAATACTTTGTATTTACACCATTGCTAATTACAAAAACCTGAATGTATTGATACAATGCCGAGTTTGAACCAAAGGAATGGCGTTGATAACGGTTAATTTGATTAAAGGCTTCTTTAAGTTCTAATCCTCTGCGTTTAAGTTCTATTTGAACCAATGGCAATCCGTTAATCAGCAAAGTAACATCGTAGCGATTTTTATATTTTCCCTCAATGGTTACTTGGTGTGTAACCTGATATTGATTTTGACACCAAAACTCAGTATTTAGAAATTCAAAGTAAAGGTTATCGCCATTATCACGGATTATATGTTGTTTTTCTCGAAGCGTTTTCGATTTCTCGAAAACAGAACCTTTGGTAAGAATATTCATTACCTTTTTAAACTCGGCATCGGAAAAAGTAATTTTGTTATGTTTTTCTAATTGACTTTTTAGGTTGGCAATGAGTTCTTTCTCGTCTTTTATCTGTACCAATCCATAACCCAACTTTTGGAGTTGCCCTACCAATTGATTTTCTAATATTTGTTCAGGTTGTTTACTCATAATCTACACACAAAACATTGATTGAAGTAATCCTTTTTTATACGCTTTTGTTTCCTCTATTTGTTCATTTACCGTTTTTATTTTTTCGTCTATTTTGGATAGGAAATTGGCGATTTTGTTTTGTTCTGGAATAGACGGAAAACTAATATTGATTTTTGAAAGGTCTGATGAATTTATTGCTGGATATCCAGTTCCTGTACATTTGTTTACAACTTTATTCACAAAGTCATCTGTATGTAAAAGCTGATATAAAAATGAAGTATTATTCTTTGTTCTAATTTGTGCATATCCAGTTGATGCAACATAATCAGTACTTTCTATATCAAAAAAGTAATTGTTTCTTTGATATGGTCTAACCATTTGGAATAAAATATCATTGCTTTTCAATATTCGCTGTGCTCTGCTTGGTGCATTTTCAACGGATACTCTTTCCTTTATATTTAATAGTCCTTTTACTACACTTTCAAGGTCAATGTAAATAAAGGATTTTGGCAATTTCCCATTTTTTGGATTTATATCTGCTATCTCCCCCAATCTTCTCTCTTCCCAATCAGGAAAATCTTTGCCATTCTCTTGTTTAAACCAAATCTCTTGCGAAAATATTTTCTGCATCATTCCCTTTTTGTATTCTTCCAAAAGGGCTTTCTTTTCTTTGAGTTGATTTATTTTGTTGTCGATTACGGAAAAGAAATAAGTAATACGTTTTTGTTCTGTAACAATTGGAGCAAAAATCCTGTCGTGCAAAACATATTCATTATTAATCTTCATATCGTTTTTTGCACCTTTACGCACTAAAGGTCTCAAATAACGATTGGTATTGGCATCTAACGAAAAGTAATAGTCCAAAAATTCACCATAAGCAGTTTTAGAATTTACTTTATACACTGCATAAAGTGTAGAAACAATTCCTGCTTTGCCTTTATTAATTTTTATAATTCCGTAAGGATTTGCTTTTAATGGACTTTTAGTGTAAACGATGTTTCCAACTTCAACTACTCCGTAATTATGTACCGATTCGCCAGCATACGAACGCCCTAAATGTTCAATTTGGTTTACAATTCCCATTTCTCCTGAAACAGATAAAACTTCGTCTTTGCTGAATTTTAAATCAGTATTTTTCTTTTTCGATTCGCTTAAAAGTTCGTTCAGTTCTTTGTGTTCCCAATCGTCCTTAAACTCAGGGAATCTTATTTCAGGTTGACTCATTAAATTCCCCATCTGTTTTTTATATAGAGTAAGTTTCCGTTTTTAGGTTGGTAATTTGGATAATATTCTTGTTTGAAAATATTGAAAGTATTTACGCTTTTCTCAATAAGGTTATTTTCGAGAAGATACATCAATGCAATTGACGGACTTCTTGATTCCCCAAGGCTACAATAGATAAAAACTGCATTTCCCTGTTTAAGATGTTGGTTCATAAAATCCAATGCAGGGTTAATCATTTCATCGTTTACATATTTTGGGTTGTCGCCATCTATCATATTTAGATAAATTGCATCTGCTTCTCTTTTGCATAAGTAATATGGACTTGCAGGATTGCAACCTCTTCCTTGCCAAC
>JABMQA010001400.1 GCA_013203545.1 Bacteroidota bacterium | reverse complement strand
TGAGTAATTATGTTCAAGTGGACAAAAAGGAGGCTGTTTTTTTTACCACTTTTTTAGATTTGTTGTTACGTTAATTATCTTTGTTTTGTCAAGCTAAACGGAAGTAGGCTCTGCTGGAGGGCTATTTTTGGATTTTTGGTTGTTTTGAACCTGATTATTATTTTGTTCACAGTGCGATACATCAAAAACATTCCGGTGTATGATAAGAAAGCCGGAAAATCAACATTGCGATCGGTTGGCAAGGATTACATAAAAGTATTGAAAAGTAAAGTATTCTGGGGATATATCAGCCCGTATGCCATCATCATTGGGGCCATCATTGCCTATTATTCAGCATCTCCCTTCTGGTTTGTTACCGGGTTTGGCATTTCTCATGATTCCTTTTCCAATCTGCTTCTGCCAACGGCTGGGTTGTACTGCATTTCCCTGCTGCTTGCCCGCCAGTTAATGGAGCGAATACCGGTAGATAAAATACTTTTTTCAGGGTTGGTGGTAGGGTTAGCTGGACTGGCCATCGCAATATTTTTCCTTGTAACGGGAATTCATGGCCTGGTTGCGATTGTGGTGCTGTTTAGTATGCTGGGATTGGCCGGTGGTTTTATTGCACCCTGTGCCAACGCCGAATGCCTTACGCAACTTAGACATATTGCAGCACCGGCTTCAGCACTGATATCGTGCTACCTTTTTGTGATGTAATCTTTCCTTTCGAACCTGACAATGAAAATCGACCCGAAAGATTTTGCGCAAATTGTTATCGTGGTTGGTGGAGCGGTGTTGTTGAGCATTCTTTCCTATGTCATCATAGTAAAACACCCGTTCAGGAAGACATGATCCGGTTAAACCAGAATTCCGGATTTAATACCGAATCCCCAAAAAAGTAAAAACCGTGCCCGATATCGTTACATCCAGGGCACGGCTTTAGATTACAAAAGTGAATATTATGGAGTGTTACAAGTAATTCAGTTTCAACCCTCTTCTAAATAAAATGAAATATTTTGGTTGTAATGCCGCGCAAAAGTAAGTTTGTACCGGGTGCCTTCCAAATAATTTGCATCTACGTAACCCCTACAAGAACATCATTAACAATAATATTCGTGTGGCTTACCCCTACATTAAGGAAGTAAAACATACACGTAATCAGGTGCTTGTGATTTTGTGTTATTCTACAAGCCCTGAACGAACTCAAGAATATTGGCCTGGGGATCCATGCTGAACTTTTTACGCAGGCGATACCTGCCCATTTCTACACCTTTTACGGAAATGTTATTTAAAGATGCGATTTCCTTATTGGAAAGATTTAACCGCAGTAAGGCAATCAGTCTTTTTTCATTTTCTGTTAGCTCCGGGTATTTCTGATCCAGGTTTTTGAAAAACTCACTATTTACCTGATCCACTTTATCCTGAAACTGTCTCAGTTCATGTTTTAACTTCATGTTTTGAATGAGGCTGGCGATCACCTCATTTAATTTCCTCGACTTTTCAGGTTCGGTGATTTTATTTAAATACTGTAACTTTTTTTTAAGGCCGTAGAGCAAATCATTCTTTTGAACTATGTGAAGGGCAAAATTTGTAAGCTCAACATTTTTCAGGTTAAGTTCTTGTTCCAGCCTCTGTTTTTCTTTTTTGCCCGCATGCATCAGGGCAACCTGGTTTTGCTGAATTTCCCTGTTTTTTGCAATGATCTCCAGGTTCTTTTTATGAATATTGTACTGACGGCTAAAGATAAGAATGCCTATTACAAAAAGGAGTATGATACCAACAGTAAGGGCATTTTTCTTAAAATCGTTTATGCGCTCATTTCGTTCCAGAAATTCAATTTCATTTTCTTTAATTAGCAACACCTTGTTACGCTTTTCACGCTCATTCATGAATTCGAGCTTGCTAATGGTCTCGGCAACCTCCTGGCTCGAAATGGAATCTTTGATCAGTTCATATTGTTTGAAATAATTCAAAGATTCCTTGTACCTGCCTAATTTTCGGTATGTTTCAGATAAAAGGTAGTTTGCCCTTCTTTGTTGAATAAGCAAGCCATGCATCTTTGAAATATTCAACATATTTTTGGCATTGGGTATTGCCTGTGATAAATTCTCAGCGGTAAGGCATGCATTGGCAAGATCGCCATAAGTATTGGCGAGGTTTGCACGATGACTGAATTTTGTATAATAATCGAGGGCCTTCTGATAATTTTCAAAACAGGCCTCAGTACTATCCAGTTTGTGGTAAATGTTACCCATATATCGGTGCATTTGTGCCTGGCCTGTTCCTGAGTTAGCCTGGCCATAAAGATCATGGGATTGCTGATAAAATTCGAGTGCCCGCTTAAAGTCAGATCGATATTCGTAAATCCTTCCAATATACAGGTACGAGTGGGCGATAAGCGCAGGATTCCCAATGCCCTGCCTGATAACCAAAGCCCGGTTATAATAGGTAAGTGCCGAATCAGGATCATTGAGGCCTTCATATACAAGTGCCAGGTTGTTGAAGATTGTAGCAATACCATACTGGTTTCCGGAAAACTCGAAAAACGCAAGAGCCCTCTGATAGTAATCCTTTGCAGAGGTATAATCTTGTTGGGTGTAATAGATATTTCCTATATCGGTCAATCCCCATGTAATGGCAGCGGAATCTGAGAGCTGTTCATTTAGCGAAAGTGAATTGAAGTAGTTTTCCATTGCCAGGTGGTAAAGCCCCTGTTGTTCGTAAACCCGTCCGATAAAATTATATACTTCAGCCTCCTCCTCTTTCACTTTGATTTTTTTCACCAGTTCAAGGGTCTGCAAATAATATTCAAGCGCTGTGTTAGGTGCCGATGACACATATTCACCGGCAAGGGCAAGCAATATGCCAATGGTTGCAACGCTTTCGTCGCCTGCATCAACTTTAAGGGATAATTCACGTTTCAGGCTGTCGGCCCTATGCTGTGTGAACGAAAACATATGTTGAGGAAATAAAACCATTATCAACACAGCCATCCGAAACATGGCTTTAGCATTAGCTGAAAAGCCCATATCTGGTTGCAAAAATCGCATAAGAAATATTCACTTTTGTAATTCGAACACTAAAGTAGAAAATATTTTGATGATTAATGAAAAATCGTTCATTTTACCTGTATTGATACATGATATTATAAAATTTGTTTACTTATGGATTAATTTGGGCACGTTTAAAGTAGTAATTCACCTAAATTTTATAATTTTGGATAATAAAATTATTACATGAAAAAAATTACGTTTTTATTCGGAGTCATGGTTTTTGCCATTATTGGTGTTGTTTCCAAAGCCCAAAACAATCCGTGTTGTGAATATTATAACACGGGGCAGAAT
>JABMQA010001399.1 GCA_013203545.1 Bacteroidota bacterium | reverse complement strand
CTCACCCACAACGGAAGACAGTTACCTTTCTCCGGGAGAGGCTCTTCCTGTAATGGCATCCGCATCATCCGATGTAACTTCAATGAAAATATGGCTGGACGAAGGCAGTGGGTTTGTAGAAGTGGCCAGTGTAAATTCGGGAACAACCATTTCGTATGACTATTTGCCGGTTTCAACCACAGCCCTTTCCATCAAAGTAACCGCCACCATCGACGAGGAAATGCTGGAAACAGTGAAATCGCATAATGCAGTGGTTGTTCAGCCAACAGAAATTGCTGCTTTGCCGGCAGGGATAAAGCAGGGGATTAACTTCACCGAGGATCTAACCCAGGTCATTCTTGTTCTGAATGCCCCCGGAAAAGAATTTGTTTATGTGGTGGGTGATTTCACCGAATGGCTTGCGCTGGACGATTACCAGATGAAACAGACACCAGATGGCGAGTACTTCTGGTTGACTGTGGAAAATCTCATTCCCCAAACGGAATATGTTTTTCAGTATTGGGTGGAGGGCATTGTAAAAGTTGGTGATCCCTATGCCGACAAGGTGGCCGACCCGTGGAATGATCCCTACATCGAAGAAGAGGTGTATCCTAACCTGCCTGAATATTCTTACAAGAATTATGGAATTGCAACAGTGCTGCAAACCGGTCAGGAAAGCTATGAATGGGCTGATTCGGAGAATAGCTGGGAAAGGCCATCAATAGATCATCTGGTTATTTACGAATTGCTGATGCGCGATTTTGTCGGTATGCACAACTGGGCCACCTTAACCGATACCCTCGATTTTCTAAAACGACTTGGCATAAATGCCATTGAGATTATGCCGGTGAATGAGTTTGAAGGTAACGACTCATGGGGATACAATCCATCCTACTATTTTGCGCCGGATAAATACTACGGGCCAAAGAATGACCTGAAGCATCTCATCGAGACAGCACACCAGATGGGGCTTGCCGTGATCATCGACATGGTTCTGAACCACGCTTACGGGCAGAATGCCATGCTGAAAATGTATTTCGACAACAGCACCGGCAAGCCGTCACCTGACAATCCATGGTTCAACGAGGAGTATGTGGGGCAGTACCAGTGGGGGTATGATTTTAACCATGAGAGCCCGTACACAAAGGCTTTTATTGATAGTGTTAACAGGTACTGGGTTCAGGAGTATCATTTTGATGGCTTCAGGTTTGATTTTACAAAGGGCTTTACCAACTATGCCCCGGGAGGTAATATCAACGGATTTGACCAGTCGAGGATTGATATTCTTGACAGGATGGCAACACAGATTTGGGATGTGGATCCCGAAGCATACGTCATTCTTGAGCACTGGGGAACATCCAGTGAAGAGAATATTCTGGGCGAATTGGGAATGGTTATGTGGAGAAACCGGAGCTACGATTATGTGCCCGCCATTACCGGATCCCTTACGGGAAGTTTTGCCAATATGGATGACCAGACACATGTTTCCTACTTCGACAGCCATGATGAACGCCGGGTAGCCGAGGCTGCACTTTCTGAGGGATTGTCCAATGGTTCCTACAGCGTGAAGAATCCGCTTGTAATGTACGAACGGGTTAAAATGACAGCCGCTTTTGCCTTCCTCTACCCAGGGCCAAAAATGATGTGGCAGTTTGATGAACTCGGTTATGATATTCACATCGACTTCAATGGCAGGATTGGGCGCAAGCCTTTGCCCTGGGGTGCAGGCAGCCTTGGATACTACGAAGACTGGTTAAGGCAATATATTTATGATGCATATTGTGGCATTTTGGATGTGAGGGAAAAGACAGGCCCGGAGCTGCTGGCCTCAGCTACAACGAACCATAAAACGTCCGGCGCTACCCGCAGGCTCAGCTACAATACGGAAAATATTGACCTGTGCCTGATCGGAAACTTCGGGCTTGAAACCAATGAAATTGATCCTTCATTTTCGCAGGCCGGTAAATGGTACAATTATTTTTCAGGTGATTCCATTGAGGTTACCGACCCAAATGCAAACATTGAATTGGATGCCGGCGAATGGCACATTTTTACCACCGAAAGATTATCGGAAGGGATGCCGGGTGTTGTGGAGGTTTTTTCAAGTCCTGTTGAGATCACACCAGCTTCATTCACAAAAAGTGACACCATAACAATTATATTTGACGCTGCCAAAGCCAGCAGCAATGGAACAAACGGCCTGATGGGTGCCGAAAAAGTGTACATGCATTCGGGCATTGTTACAACCCACCCCGACAGCACTACACTTACCAACATTGTAGGTACAGGACTGGACGATGGCATCGGACTGATGACCAGCATTGGCAACGACCGCTGGTCGATTACACTTAGTCCGGTAGCCTACTATGCAAGCAATCCGGAAGATGAAATATTTAAAATAGGCATGTATTTCAGGGATGGCCCCAACGAAAATGTAGGTATGGGCTTCCGCAACAGCATGATTTATACCCGCGTTGGATCTTCGGAGCCCATCGTGGTTATTGATCCGGATGGCTTCAACGGGAATTCCCAAATCACCATCAGGTTTAATGCTATAGCAGGAAACGGTGAGTTGATTGGTGCCGAAAAAGTGTATTTGCATAGCAGCGTATGCATTATTGATACGGAAAACCCACAGAGTTCTTCATGGGATTTCGCCGTAGGAAACTGGGGTGAAGATGATGGCGTGGGTGAGATGACAAAAGCAGCCGGAGAAGATGATGTCTGGGAAATCACGCTTACACCAAAGGAATATTATGGCCTGGCCAATGGCGATTTTCCCTATTGGGTTGCAGCGGTATTCCGGAGCGCTGACGGAAGCACCAAAGGTACCGGAACACCAGGTGAAATGTTAAATGGTTTTATTGCTGATAACCTGGACTACTTCATCAAAAATCAGGGATCATTGGGTGTTGAGAATACGGTATATTCCACACCACAGGTTTTCCCGAATCCGGTAAATGACATTATTAATTTTAGCAATTTTGGTGAGATGGGCCATATTGCTTTGTATGACAGCAAGGGGAAGTTGTGCCTGTCAACCGAGTTGAGTGGTTCAGCTATTGTTGATCTTTCGGCATTCCAACCGGGATTTTATTTCTACAGGGTCAATAGCAATGGCAGGACTTATAGAGGAAAGATTGTGAAGATGTAGGAAATCTATAAAAACATGTATCAAAAGCAAATAGCAACACTTTGGTTTTTATTGGTATTTGGTTTTACTGGTGCGCAAACCAATTGGCATGTTACAGTAGATGGCAGTCCATCTGGTGAGGGGAGTATCCAAAGCCCCTGGGATATCGTCACCGGACTGGATAACCCTGATGGTGTGTTGCCCGGAGATACCATATTTATTCATGAAGGTGTTTACCGGGGCTTTTTTGTTGTTGAACAGTATGGAGAAGAAGCTGCGCCAGTTGTCATCATGCCCTATGACCGGGAGATAGTGGTATTGGAAGGCACCGGATCCACCAGTGAGGGAAATGTGATCTACATTGAAGAAAGTAATTTTGTTACCATCAGGGATTTAATCGTAAGGGGCGAACCTCAAAACAGAATGCCCCGGAACCCATACGATATCGGAGGAATTTATGCTGCAGGCACAGGTGTTAGTGACAGGGGTTTTGGGTATAAGATCATCAATTGCATTGTTCACGATATTTCAGGTGTAGGAATGGGTCTTTGGAAAAATGCCAGCGATCTGGAAGCCTCAGGGAATATTGTATTTAATGTGGGTTCGATGGGTGAAGACAGAGGTGAAGGGCATTGTGCGTATATTCAGAACACGGGTTCAAGAGGTTCTAAATTGATAAAGAATAATGTGTTTTTCAGTGCCTTTCATATGGGAATGAATATTTACGGGTCGTCAAACTCCTTACTTCAGGATGTGACTGTTGAAAATAACATTGTATTCAATGCCGGTATGCCAACCGGTCAGGGAACCCAGCAGCGCAACATCAATTGTTACGGCGGCAGAACAATCATTGATGATCTGGTCATTGACGGCAATATCACCTATTTCCGGGGTGACATGAGCAGCGGTCCAGGTATCCTGGTTGGACAGTTTAATCCCAATGATAATTTTCAGCTTGTCAATAATTATGTGTTCGGTGGTAGTGCAGGTATTGATATCCGCTGGTGGGATTTTGGAATCATTAACAACAATATAGTTGTACCTCATGGCGGCGACTTTCCCATGCAAATAGCCTTCCCAAATGGCGACCTGTCCAATTGGTCATCCAACAATAATTACTTCTATTACCCCGAGGACGGACGTTTTAGAAGCTATGATGAGAGCACGCTGGTCACCACTTTTTATACCTGGGATCAATATCAATCTGCATTCCCTACATTGACCAGTAACTGTACATTTTCGACTGTTAAACCCAATACAAACGTTTTAAAAGTTTTTCCTAACGAACATGAACCCGGGAGAGCCCATATAGCTGTAATCAACCATGAGGGTTTGAATAGTGTATCTGTTGATTTGTCCGAAGTGCTGAATAGCGAAAGTGCCTTTTATATTTATGATGTGGAAAATCTATTTGGCGCTCCGGTAGCACAAGGCGTCTATTCCGGTGCTGAAATTGAGTTGCCCGTCAATCAGACAGTATATGCTCAGATGTCAGGGATCGTGCCTGATCCCAACCTTCCACATACACCTGTTGAGTTTGGTGCATATTTGCTTCTTGGCAGGCCATTAAACGGCATCACTACCTCCATCAATTTGCAAACCCGGAAAGAGGAAAACTTAAAACTCATTTCCTGTTATCCCAATCCGACCATAGATAATGTAACGGCAGAATGTTTTTGCAAATATCAGGGCAAAATATCAGTGCAGATTATCAATGGCGCAGGGAAGGTAATAAACACAGAACAACACAATGTTGAGGCAGAAAGCAAAAACCAAATTCAATTATCATTGCCGCAGGGAGCAGGCATTTACAAAATACGCATTAGCAATGGTACATCCTCTGTTGTAGAATCGGTGGTGAAAAAAAGGTAGTTTTAGTTGAAAATCCCACCCCATTCTTGTTTTAACAAATCAGTGTAGGATTGTCCTACCTCTGGCAGATTTGAGTCAATTAACACAAGCACAACCCACGGTTTTATCAGTAAGCTGGTACGGGTTGTGGTATTTTACAATCAATACTACATTCGGATACCGAAACCCGTACCGGGTTTTTCTGCCCCGCACAAGCCTGTCTTTTACTACAATAGCCCAACCCGTACCGGGTTGTTTCACGAAACGATTTCGGATTAATACTATCTAAAGCCAAATAACTCAGTATGGGTTTTGCTAATGGTGTGCCGGGCAAGTAGTAAACCTAACGGGTGCGTGGAACCATCCACAAGTCCCCAGGGAGCCATGATGACGGGAATCCCATAGT